>JBBSDD010000030.1:0-12315 GCA_038249755.1 Flavobacteriales bacterium
CCCGAACCCATCTAAACTGCGGTAAGATTTATTATGCAAGCATCCGAAACACGGATCTTCAGTTGTGATGGATCGATAAATTTAAAGACGATCTGCGCGACAAAGTTGAAGATATGGGCGTACTTGTCACCGAGGCTATGCCTGCGGGTTTTGACAGACTCGGGCAGCGGGATGGAATTTGGATTTGCAACTTTGATGAATTTAAAAGTCTCTGTGTGGTACTCCGGGAGTCCATTATACAATTGGATGCAGCCTTGCAATCGCAGGAAAACAAGGGCGATAAAATGCACCTGTTGTACGATTATTTGACAAGCACCACATTCCGCATGCAGATTGAAGCCATTGTGGAGGGATTTTCTTCAATGAAATCGGCCCTGGAAAGTGAAAAGCGCTCCATGCAGCGCATATGGAAGGAGCGTGAAAAACTCATCGAAAAAGTAACCTGCAATACCATAGACATGTACGGATCGGTGAAAGGAATAGCCGGAAACGCGATTCAGTCCGTGAAGGCCCTGGAACTGCCGCAAGGTGACGGCAGCGAATGATCCATTTTGACGGAAGGCAACAAGTCGATAGATCAAATCTTACAAGACATCATTCGATGCGATGGATTATCGTTTCGAAAAGCTTTGTGTCTTTGTACATTTGCACCCTGAAATCAACCTGAAACTATGAGCGAAGAAATTGAACATATAAAATGTCTGATCATTGGATCCGGACCGGCAGGATATTCCGCTGCCATCTATGCAGCCCGGGCCGACATGCATCCGGTGATGTATCAGGGATTGCAACCGGGTGGTCAGCTTACCATCACCACAGAAGTGGAAAATTATCCGGGCTATCCCGAAGGTACCAAAGGTCCGGAAATGATGGAGGACTTTCGACGGCAAGCAGAGCGTTTCGGGACAGATATTCGATATGGAATGGCCACAGCTGTGAATTTGACCGAAGGGAAACACACGGTAACCATCGACGGCAACAAATCAGTGACGGCAGATACGGTGATTATTTCTACCGGGGCTTCCGCCAAATGGCTGGGATTGCCCTCGGAGGAGCGACTTAATGGCTATGGCGTAAGCGCCTGTGCTGTATGCGATGGTTTCTTCTTCAAGGGTCAGGAAGTGGCCATTGTGGGAGCCGGAGACACGGCTGCCGAAGAAGCGAGCTACCTGGCCAAGTTGTGTAAGAAGGTGTATATGATTGTACGCCGGGGTGAGATGCGCGCCTCAAAAGCCATGCAACACCGCGTGATGAATTTGCCCAATATAGAAATACTGTGGCATTCAGAAACCATGGATATTTTGGGAGAAGATGGCGTGACCGGGGTTAAAGTTTTTAATAGCGAAACCAGCGAAGAGCGAATAATTCCGGTTACTGGATTTTTCGTGGCAATTGGTCATAAGCCCAACACAGATATTTTCAAAGATCAACTCGAAATGGATGATGTTGGGTACCTCATCGTGCAGTCGGGAAGTACCAAAACCAGGATTCCAGGGATATTTGCGTGCGGTGATGCTGCTGATAAAATATACCGCCAAGCCGTTACCGCAGCTGGTACGGGATGCATGGCTGCCCTCGATGCGGAGCGGTATCTCTCCGCTGCTGGAATACATTGATGAAAAAGAAAAAGCCTCTCCATAGCATGAGAGGCTTTTTAACTCCAAACACTTTAAGGGCAATTTATATCAAAGTAAATCAATATTAAATTACGTCACTGTAAGGTTTGTACTCGATAAACCAAAGGTGCTATTTGTTCAATTTGTTGCGACTTGTCGCTGTAAAAAAGCCGGTTGCGCTGAGGCAACTGGATTTGGATATTCTTT
Source organism: Flavobacteriales bacterium (assembly GCA_038249755.1). Lineage (GTDB taxonomy): Bacteria > Bacteroidota > Bacteroidia > Flavobacteriales_D > Cryomorphaceae > JBBQZU01. The sequence continues at coordinate 1,824 of JBBSDD010000030.1, forward strand.
TCGAGCGCAAGCGCACCAAACAAAGTAGCAATCCTATCAACCGTAACCATTCGATAAACGTTTTTATCTGCATTTTGAATGGCAGTTATCATGCCAACTATTTGTCCATTTGAGGACAAAACGGGCGCCCCGGGCACCGAATTCTGCAAGGTTATCTGACCCACGCCGTCCTTTAGATAGTTGAGAATGCCGTCGGTATAAAATAAATTGTCTTCTGGAAAACCCAAACTGTAGAGCATTTCGCCCACCTTGGCCGGCGTTGGTGCGAATCTGTACGGTACAGGATGAATACCAGTGGTTTCCGGCTTTGCCTTCAAAACAGCCAATCCACTCAGCGAATCGACAAAAATAATTTCAGCGGCAAATATTTCCCCATTTTCAGGCTGAATAAGGTTTACATTGCCCAACCCGCGAATTTCGGAAGCCGTAGTAAGAAAATAACCTTCAGAGTTTACTGCAAAAGCAGTGGAAACAAAAACCGGCTCCGCAACCTTTGCAGGCTCTGCGGTTTCTTTTGCCACCAATGTATCTTGTACAAGTGTCAATTCCTCATTTTCTGCCCGCATAGAACCGACTACCCCAAATGCCGTGATGGCCGAGATGACCAGCGCTAAGAAGGCCGAACCGACCACAACTGCTATTGGTTTCATGTTAATTTTTTTTGATGGTTCATGATCGGATCGCGTGTGTGTGTCCACCACGACATTGACGAGTAATTTATCCTGCAATTCCTTCAGGACCTGAAGCCGCTTTGTGCGGATTACATAATTGCGAATCATCGCCACGATGCGGGAAATCATTGTAATAATCACCTTATCAGAATCCGGAATATCCGCCTTTTCGGCCGACATGCCATCGAGTACATACCGGAGGTGCTTGGCGAAAACAACGTCTGATGCTGCAAATTCTTTCGACTCACAAAGTTTGATGAGCTTACGGATTCCTTTTGTGATTTGTGCAAAAGCGCGGTCTTCATCTGCGAATCCCAATCGGGGCGCCACATCGGGGATCGGACTTTTTCGACCGATGCATTCGATAAGCAGCGTTCGAAATGGCTCTCCTATTTCAGCCAGTTTCCCGGCAGTCTTTGCACTCCGGGTATTGATTAAATCAATTTCGTGGAAGGCTTCTTCCATCTCAAAAAATTCCCAGCGATGTTTGACATAATTGAGATCAACCCGCCGTTTTTCCAGCTTTTTGATCCACAACTTTCGCGAAAATGAATAAACGATCTGTTCTGCTTTTCCAATCAGTTTTGTGCCGTGCAATTCAAGCAACTGCGTATAACAAACAAATGACTCCACATAAATATCACGCGCCTCTGCAACGGTTCCTTTATTTTCTGTCACAAATTCAAAAGTGGGTCGGTAAAACCCGACAAACTGGATCTCCAGTGCCTTCCAGTCTTCACTTTCAAATACATAAAGGTTTTCAGGATTCATAATTTTTTTGGGTGTGAATTCCGATATTTTTTTATCCTTGTTTAAGCTCCGTGATCCGTTTTCTAATCCCGTGAATAATATCTAAAATAATTCATACGGCATTTGCATCCATAGGTTTCACGCCACATATAGCGAGCCCTTCGAAGGAACATTTCTGATGGGACCGCGTTTAATACGGGAAGTCGTTAACCTTAATTAACGCAGCCAGAAGAACGGCACCGAGGCATTAAATAACTAACTTTATAACTCTGAATAAACAATCATCCCTTATGAAATTACAGTTGTCGGCCATCATGGCCTTTTTTGTGTCTGTATCTGTATGGGCGCAAGCTCCGATTGAATTAGAAGAGCCAGGCTTTAGAAGATCCGCAGAGAAATTTACAGCCCTCCTTTACCACCTCGAACAAAATTACGTAGACAGTGTAGACACCGAATTTCTGGTGGAAGAGGCTATAAATAAGGTGCTCGCCGAATTAGATCCGCACAGTGTATACATACCCGCAGAGGAAGTGGCCCGGGCAAATGAAGGCCTGGAAGGGAATTTTGAAGGAATCGGAATTCAATTCAACATTCTGTACGACACCATCATCGTGGTTTCTCCCATCGCCGGAGGCCCCAGTGAAAAACTCGGCATCATGGCTGGTGATAAAATCGTTTCAATAGAAGGTCAGAACGTAGCAGGTGTAGGTATCAAAAATAGTGACGTGACCGAAAAACTGCGGGGCGCGAAAGATACCAAGGTCAATATTGGCATTCGCCGATCTGCTGAAGAAAATGCGATAGAATTTGAAATTATTCGGGACAAAATCCCCATTCACAGCCTGGATGCCGCTTATATGGCCACCGATAAAATAGGTTATATCAAGCTGAACAGGTTTGCAAAAACCACGATGACCGAGTTTAAAGAAGCGCTTACGAAGTTGGAAAAACAGGGGATGGAAGATCTGATTCTCGATCTCCAGGGCAATGGCGGAGGCCTTCTGGAAACAAGCATTGAGCTTGCAGATGAATTTTTACAGGCCAACCAGTTAATCGTTTATACCGAGGGAAGAAGTTATATGAGAAGAGACGCTGTGGCTACATCCAAAGGAAATTTTCAGGAAGGACGTTTGGTGGTATTGATCGATGAAGGTTCAGCCAGTGCTTCCGAAATCGTGTCGGGAGCAGTGCAGGATTGGGATCGCGGATTGATTGTCGGTAGAAGAAGTTTTGGAAAAGGATTGGTGCAAAGACCCATTCCGCTTCCGGATGGATCGATCATCCGACTGACCACCCAAAAATATTATACCCCCAGTGGAAGGAGTATTCAGAAACCTTACGACGCGGGGGTTGAAGCTTATTATAACGAACGAATCTCACGGTATGAGAACGGAGAATTTTGGTCACTGGACAGTCTTTCTCTTCCGGATTCGTTGAAATACTACACAGATAAAAATCGCACCGTATATGGAGGTGGGGGAATCCTCCCAGACATCTTTGTACCCCTGGACACCTCACAGGCTTCTGCACTCAACTCAGACCTGATTCGCAAGGGAACAATGAACACCTTTGCCATCACCTATGCCAACACAAACAGAAAGAAAATATTAAAAACGTATGCGGATGTGAAAACCTATATCAGGGATTTTTATGTGGAAACCCTTATGGCGGACTTCAAATCTCATGCTGAAAAGGAAGACGTAGAATGGGGCGAGGAGGCTTATAATGTTTCAAAAGATATGATTCAGGGAAGACTTAAAGCCATGATCGCGAGAAATATATGGGATTATTCGGCCTATTACGAGGTTTTCAACCCGATCTGGCCATCGTACAATGTAGCCATCGAAGTTCTTACAGAAAACAAGTACGCGGATTACAATCTGGCCCACCGGGAGTATTAACGATTTGTTAAAGCATTGATACCATTTCCAATTTTCGTAAATTTGACCACTCATTAGAAAAAACCCTGCCATTATGAATGAAAAAATTAAAATCGGACTCTTAGGAGTTATTGCCGTTGCGCTTATTGTCAATGCCTATTTCCTGGCCAGTGATCGCGGTGTAGATTACGCCAGCCCCACCGAGGCCAAAGCGAGTTTTGAACGGGGCACACCAGCCCTCAATGCCGAACAGGCGCGAAAGGATGCCTTGGCTGCTTCGATTACAGACATCGACCCGTTGCAAATGAACAATAAAGAGAATGTAACACCATCAGGCCCTGTTACCACGATCCAGTTTAAAGAAATGGCGCACGATTTTGGCACCATCAAGCAGGATTCTGACAACAAAAAAATCTTCAAGTTTACCAATACAGGTTCAGAACCATTGATTATCGAAAATGCAAAAGGATCTTGTGGTTGTACTGTACCGCAATACCCCAAAGAGCCCATCGCCCCTGGTCAAACCGGGGAGATCGAAGTGGTATACAAACCTGGCAAACAGAAAGATCAGCAGACCAAGAATGTGACCATTACAGCGAATACAACTCCAGCCAATACCGTATTGACAATTTCAGCCAAAGTGCTGGAAATACCCTCATAATAGCTATGTTCATCACAGTGTGAAGTCCCGATTCTTTCGGGACTTTTTTTTGACCCTAACCCCGCGTTTTGCCTTCCGGAAAATTGATCGCGCCGGGTGAAAAGAGAATCACCCTGGGGTATCTTTTAAGACCAAACCCATTTGCTCAAGCAAAAAACTGGCGTTCATGTTTTCACATACACCATCGCGCAAGGTATAGTCGAAATGAAGTTCTCCAGCCGAAAATTCCACTTCAAATCGCTGGTTTAGAATTTCATCCGGATAAATATTCTTTACCGCACAAAGCGTCAGGTCGTGGGTTGCAATGAGACCTTTTGCCGGAAGGCTGAGCAACTTCCGTAAAAATCTTTTCGACCCCTCCGCTTTATCAACACTGTTCGTGCCTTTCAGTATTTCATCGAGAATGACAAAATGTGGAGCTCCTGTTTCGAGCGCATCGGTCATTTGCCGGAGCCTTTTCAGTTCACTGAAAAAATAGGATTCATTTTCACCCAAAGAATCAGAGGCAAGCATGGAAGTATATAATTGTACCGGACGAAACCGCATGACTGCGGCCTGCACCGGCAATCCGCGCATGGCAAGCACAAGATTCAGACCCACCATACGCAGGTAGGTACTCTTCCCAGCCATATTGGCCCCGGTGATAATCACAAAACGCGACCGGGCGCAAAGATCCAGATCGTTTGGGACCGCGCCTGACTGCATGAGCGGATGACGCCCCTGATCAATGAAGAAATCGTCGTCACGGACCATCTCAGGATATATATGATCGGGATGGTTGTGGCAATATGTGCCCAATGAAAGATAGGCTTCGGTGTGGCGGAGAAGATGTAACCAATCAGCCACCTGACCACCATAGATTTTTTTCCATCGTGCAAGCTGCCGGGCGCATTGGAAATCCCACGCGAGAAAAAGATTGAGCGCAATGGCCACCACAACATTGTTCCGACTTTCGATAGAGCCCACCACTTTCCGCAATTGGCGTATCCCTTCCTGACTTTCGTCAAAATGAGCCGATGCCAGTTTTTCTTTGAAAGGTGTTTCCGAAAAATCCCGTTCCCGTATGAGATTGAGCATGCCCTCATTGGCGGTTACATCCTGCAACAATCTGAGGAACCTGGCAAAGCGCTCCTGGTGTTTTTTGAGGGAACTCATCACCACCACAGCCGGAAGAAGCAGGATGTAAATCAATATATTTCCGCTGATGACATCGGCAATATACAAACCGAGTGATCCCAGCATGGCCGCAGGCAGAAGCCATGTGGTCAGGAACCAAAAAACAGATTTTCGGTCGAATTCCTTTTCATCTTTCCACTTGTCTACAGAGTTAAGTTCTTCTTTTGATTCTTTGATGGTCCTGGCTTGCGCCAAAAACTTCAATGTCCAATCCGGATCTTCGGCAAGGTGTGCGATGATGCGGCGCTCCATAACCACACGATCAATATCCGTAAGATTGGTTTGCAGCCAGTCTGCCAGAATCTGCCGGGCAGTGGGAGTTTCGCATCTGTTGATAAACTGGAACAGGCTGTGCTCTCCGAAAATATTCAGATCGGAAGCGTATGGATGTCCGGGAATGCCCAAATCCATTCCCTTGTCCCTGCCCCTCCAGTGCCCCGAGAGTAGTGCAATGGCTTCAACTGTTAGATCGAAATAATGTTTTTCAAGCTGCAAAGATTCCTTTTTATCGGCGTGTTTTCGCACAAAAAAGAGGAACAACCCGGCTCCCAAAAGAAAAATAACCGCGCTGAGAAGCGTAGATGACCAAAAATAATAAACCCCCAGACCCGTGAGCAGAAATATGGAGATTCTGAAAACAGAAAACGTCGCCAGCCGGGTTTTCAGTAATTTTATTCTACGTGCAGAGTCATCCCGAAAGGCCGCATATTTTTGTAGGGGTGTCATCGCACAAATGTACACAATGCGCCCTGCAATCGACCATTCAATAAAAAAAGTAAAATAAATGTTGGCTATTTAAATGTAGGTACATATATTTGTGCCATGAAAATTGAGGATGCCATCAAACAGCCTGTTTTCAAGTCTCCGTTTGAAAAGGTTGTGGTAAATATTTTTTACACAGCAAATTGGCTTACTTATACAGAAATGCATGCTTTCAAGCAATTTGACTTGTCGCAACAGCAGTACAACATACTGCGCATATTGCGCGGTCAATACCCGGAGGCAGCTACGGTAAATCTTTTGATAGAGCGGATGCTGGACAAAAGTTCAAATGCTTCCCGTATTGTCGAGAAGCTTCGGGCAAAGGGTCTGGTGGTGAGAAAAGTTTGCAAAATCGACAGGCGGCGGGTCGATGTCAAAATCACCGAGAAAGGCCTTCAAATTCTGGACGAAGCCGGCAAAATCCTGCATGATAGCAGAAAAAAAATGGAGGCGCTCACAGAAGATGAGGCTCTGACGTTGAGCGATCTCCTTGACAAAATCAGAACATACGAAAACCAAATAAACAACACAATTCAAAACGACGAAGAATGAAAAAAATGATGACAACAATTGCAGCATTGGCTGTGGCTATCGCAACATTTGCCGGAAACGGCAATGAAGAAGGGAAACCCTACAAAGTAGACGCTGAAAAAAGTACAATCTTCTGGACCGGAAAGAAAGTAACGGGTGAGCACACGGGAACCCTGAATGTAAAAGGAGGAGAAATCATCGTAAATAATGGCATTCCGGTGAGTGGTAGTTTTGACCTGGATTTCACAACGATTACATGCACAGACATCAGCGATCAGGGCACGAACGAGAAATTTATTGGTCACCTGATGTCGGATGATTTCTTTTCTGTGGAAAATCACCCCGTCGGGAAATTTGTAGCGATGCGCTTCACCCCCATCGCCGGAGCCAAAGACAGAGAAGTAAACTACATGATAAAAGGCAATCTGACCATCAAAGGAATTACCAATGAAATCGAATTCCCAGCATTTGTATCCACCAAAGGTGATGCACTCGTTGCCAATGGAAAAGCGACTTTCGACCGAACCAAGTACGACATTCGTTATGGTTCGTCTTCATTTTTTGAAAGTCTGGGCGACAAAGCAATTTATGATGATGTAAGTCTGAATTTTGTGCTTGCCGCAAAAGCATCCTGATTCGCAGCGGGATATTCTCTGTTTGATCGAAGCCGGTTCTGAAAAGGACCGGCTTACATTTTTTTCCAATCCGGTATTACGCGGTTTACCTTTGGTCTGGTGGGTTTCTGAACCGGGAAAAAATATCTCAGATCAACTGAAAAGTAGGAGCCATCGAGCAGACCTCTTTGACGCCCAATGAACTGTTGAACCCCACCCGGCTGGTTGTCTCTGTAAAAATTCACTTCAGTCACCATAATATCACTCAATATTTGGTGAAAGCCTGCACCAATATAAAAATATCCATCCTTCTCTGTGCGGTACTCCACGCCCACATTGGCGAGCACAGCAGCCTTAATGAAGGAACCGCGTTTGTAAGCCCGAAAATTAAAGCTCCGGTCCAGTGAAATAACATCGCTCGCAAAAAAATCTGCAGATACGCCCAGGGCAACGTCCATAAATATTTTCTTTCCCATTTGAATGTAAACAAGGGCTTTCAGGGGAATCTCATATCCCACCACCCGGATTTCGGTGGAGCCTTCATACACACTGTCCAAATCGGTAATGGTAAAATCGTATCTCCGACGTGTATAATTAATACCGGTTTCAACATTCCAAAACTCCGTCAATTTCACCCGTACAATTCCCCCAAAGCCAAATCCTCCGGCGTAATTGTACACCGCCCGGAAATTCTCCCCGGAATCGATGAGTACCACAGAATCGAGATTAAAAACGGTGGGATTGAGCAGGGCTTTAAATTCCACACCTACGGTATAGCCCACGGTGCCATCGCCCTGCGCGGAAAGGCGCTGGAAAAAAAAGAACAGTACACAGAAAATTAACAATCTTACCATCAAATACCTACCCTGAGCTTCTGACCCACTGAAAGGATTTGGTTTCTGGATATTTGATTCAATTCACATATCTTTTCCACCGATGTCCCGTGCGTCTGAGCTATTTTGTAAAGATAATCACCTTTCCGAACCTCATGCATACGAACTCCCTGAGGAACTACGGCCAAATATGCACCCAATTTTTGAAAAGTAACGACTTCACTTCTTAAACGGTGGTTTTTGAAATCTATGAGGGAGGAAGGTTTAATTGGCGCTCCCTGAAACCGCACTTCAAAATGCAAATGACTTCCTGTGGAATTTCCTGAACTACCACCCAAACCGATTACATCGCCCGCTTCAACCTCATCTCCCGGTTCTACTTTAAACCGATGCAGGTGCGCGTAGAGTGTTTCGAGACCATTGTGGTGACGGATGACCACCACACGACCATACCCTTTGTAATTTTTGGCCACACGCACCACACCCGGAAAAGCAGCCCGCACAGGATCCCAAACTTCGAGATCGATATCAATGCCATTGTGGTTGCGCCCATATCTCCATCCGAAATTGGATGTCACAACGCCTTTGAAAGGCGCAACAAAACCGCAGTTCTGATCCTCGTCCGTGAGCCGAAGCGTTAAAGTGGAATCAAAATTCGCAAGATTGTTTCTTTCAGGCACCGGAATGTCTGTATTCCAATCGCCATAAAAAAAATTGGCCGGATAAGGGCTTTCATCCTTTGGAATGTACACGGCAAATCCGGTAGGCGCCACCAACGATTCCACCATGGCGGTCATGTAGATGTTTACGGCAGTCAAAACGGGTTTTGGTACACTCGGAGATTCGAAAATACTGTCGATGACGGCTCCCAACTCGTCCGGCTTGCGTAAGGAAAGTGTGCGGTAGATATTGAGTTGGTTTACAAGCGTAACCGGGATGGTATCCAGCCTCACGAGCGAGTCAATTAAATGGGTATAGTCTGCAGTGGAATAAGAAATGTTCGGGATAAACCTGGCATCGGCGTTGTAAACCACCACAGCACTGGCTGTGTCCCGGGCACTTGATATGTCGTTGTTGTCCACATTTGCCGAAAGGCAAAAAGGGAAAAGCAAGATTAATCCAAAAAGTTTCAGATTCGGCATGGCGAATGGATTGAAGGTGGAAAGTATACTCCATCCCGATCCTTGGGTTACCCATTTAAGCCAAAAAATAACCGGCCAATGCGAGAAATACCACGATAAGTGTTAGAATCAATATAAAATTTCGCATCACGTCATCGCTTAGAAAAGGCTTGCGATACATGTTGCCGGTTTCATTATTGAGCCTTTCGGCAATCTCCTGATGCGATTTGTGGATGCCGATGAGATGCCTGCGCAACATGTCTTTCGCAATGCCGCGCTCATAAGGCACCTCGTGCTCGATCAACAGACTTTCGAAATAATCCGCATTGTCTTTTGCATAAAAATAAAAAACAGAAAAATTCCGTTGTATGTGGTGATCTTCAAAATTTTTATATTGAAAGTCAGCCATTTACCCTACCCATTTCGTGACATATTCCAATGGTTTCCGATGGCTTTTTGGCCATTCGCCTGAAGGGTATCCCAAATGGATCAATCCCAATACCCGATCCTCCGCGGCATAGCCAAATTCGACAGGCGCATCCGGATGAAATAAAAACCCAGGTGACGACCAATAGGCACCAAGTCCGTAAGCCGTCGCAGTGAGCATCATATTTTGGGCGGCACAGGCCGTCGCTATTACCTCTTCCACTTCCGGAATTTTGGTTTCGGGTGTTCGGGCCATCACAACCGCAATAATAACCGATGTCAGATCAATCCGGGATTTTATGCGGTCGAGCTTGCCATCTTCCAGGTGGTTTTCCGGATTTATCTTCAGGTGAAGTTGTTCTATATGCTGGATGAGTGTGCTCCTCCCCTCACCCATAAAAACGGTAAACCTCCACGGTTGCGTTCTTCCATGTGTGGGTGCCCACAGCGCATTGTTGAGCATGTGCTCAACCATATCGCGCTGCACCACACGGGTGGAATATTGCTCCGGATAGATGGTTCGGCGGTTGCGGATAATTTCGGTCACTTCGCTCAAATCGTATTTCATTTGTTCTTTTTAGAGGTGCAAATTTACGAAGATGAATGGAGCGGGAGTTTTAGAAATCGGGGTATTTCTCCCCGGCGATGCATTTAAAGTAAGACAAATTGATTATTCGTAATGATAGAAGAAATAATAGACTATTACAGAACTCCAAGATTTGTAATTCCGAGTATTTAAAATGGGTCATATCCAGTAAGGTAATAACTTGTTGACTAACAAAGTGATAACCTAAGAGATAAAAAACAGGTCATTGCTACAAAGTGCGACCGCCCGGTACAATTCACTTGTTGTTCAGCCTTCCAGGCTGTAAAATGGTAGCGTATTGTAACCCCATACGCAAGCGTACAGGGTTAAGCATGGTTTGGCGCTCCGCGCCAGGATACCAGAAGTCCTGTAACTGCAACGCCCCTGACATCTTTCTACCCAGTGCATTGAGCACGGAGTGCTCAACCATGCGTAACCCCATGCGCAGCAAGGGCTTACAGCTATCCTATTGTTGTTTACC
>JBBSDD010000031.1:0-12243 GCA_038249755.1 Flavobacteriales bacterium
AGATTCACAACTTTATTCAGCAGTTTTTTTACATCAAACTGTTCCAACTGATCCGAAAAAATTTGTTCTGACTTATAGTATTTCAAAATCCCGTCTATCAATCCGCGCAACGTTTCGGCTGATTCGTGAATCATGCCCAGGTGGTTGCTGTTTTCTGTACCCAAAACTCCCGAAGATTCCCGCAACAAATCCGAGAGGCACAAAATATTATTCAGCGGCGATTTCAGATCATGAGAAACCACATAGGTGAATTTCTCCAGTTCATTGAACCGGTTTTGAAGGGCTTTTTCTCTCTGTGCGAGTTTTTCACATGCCAATCGAAGATCCAAAAGCCGCATTACCTGATCGGCCAGGGCTCTGAGGCTGGATTTTTGGGTTGGGCTAAGTACGCGCGGTTTTTGATCAATCACGCAGAGTGTGCCAAGTGCGCAACCATTGCTGTCTACAAGCGGCACGCCCGCATAAAACACAATACCCGGATGGTCTTTTACCAACGGATTATTGTAAAAGCGCTCGTCTTTTCTGGCATCCACAACTTCCATGAGTTCATCGGGTGCTTGGATGGCGTGTGCGCAAAACGCAAGATCTCGATGGGTTTCAGTTGCGTCCAGGCCAATATTTGACTTAAACCATTGGCGGTCGTTATCTATGAGGCTCAAAAGCGAAATGGGCGTGCCGCAAATTTCAGAAGCGATGCGGGTTATATCATCGTACTCTTTTTCCGGAAGGGTGTCCAAAATTTTGTATGAACGCAAGGCTTCAATTCTGAGCTTTTCGTTCACGGGCTTTGGTGGCGTTTTCATTTTTTGATTATGCCGATCAGGTAATTTTCTGCTGTTATCAGCAAATGCTTCTGGAAATTGTCTTCGGCAGTGCATACTACGAAATAAGTTTCTGTCAGGTTCGTTTTTCGGTCTATCGTTTCAGTCGTTTTGTGAGCGCCCACGGCCATCTGATCCAAAAGTTTGTGCAAAGTCAAACAACCGAAAGACCCATATTTCAGAAAATGGATCGGAAACCTCTTGCATTTTCCTGTCACAATAGCAGTTTATCCAATTCAATCTGGTCTGCTTAGATTGGTTACTATTTTGAGATATGTGTTGCAGTTTAAAAACTTTCTATCTTCGAACCGAATACAATCCATGAGAACTGCCTTGATCATACTGTCCTTGTCCTTGTTTTCTTTCCTCGTCAAAGGGCAGAATAAATGGGGTTTCGAAACGGCCGTGAATACACTGTTGAAAGGCAGCGTCGACACCATTCATTCTGTAGCCCTTCTGGAAATGATGCAGAATGAGCGCGTTGTACTGCTCGACGCCCGACAAAAATCCGAATTTGAGGTGAGTCATTTGCCAGGAGCAAGACATGTCGGGTATGATGACTTTGATTTGAGCGAGGTGAAAGATATTCCCAAAAGCTCCACGGTGGTTGTGTACTGCTCAGTCGGGAAACGAAGTGAAGACGTCGGTGCGAAGTTGAAAGCCGCGGGTTATCAACACGTGTTCAATCACTGGGGTGGAATTTTTGACTGGACCAACCGAGGTATGGAAGTGCTCGACATGAACAACAGACCTGTAAAACGTGTGCATCCCTACAATGAATTGTGGGGAATTTGGGTGAACAACTACGAAAAATCTTATGAACCACGATAGCCTTTTAATGGTCTTCGCCAAAAATCCCGAAATAGGGAAGGTGAAAACCCGTCTTGCAAAAACAATCGGTGACGAAAAGGCGCTGATGATCTATTTAAAACTTCTCGAACATACCTATGCCATTGCCGATAAGGTATTTGCCGATAAGGCGGTCTTTTACTCTGAAAAGGTTCAGGAGTTTGATATTCTTGATTATTACAAGTTTCCCAAATTTTTGCAGAAAGGCGAAAATCTCGGCGATCGGATGGACCGCGCCTTCGGTCAGGCATTTGGTCAACACTATGAAAAAGTGATCATCATCGGTTCCGATTGTTATGAACTCACATCCGAAATAATTGAAGATGCACTCGTCGCGCTCGACAACCACAATGTGGCGGTGGGGCCAGCCCATGATGGGGGATATTACCTGTTGGGAATGGACCGTCACTATTCTCACCTTTTCCGAAATAAGGTTTGGAGCTCCGAAAACGTTTTACTCGATACCATCCTTGATCTAAAAAAACTCAAGTTGAGTTATTCACTGTTGCCGACATTATCTGATGTGGATGAGGAAAAAGATCTCGGCGCTCTGAGCATTCATCTCGCCTGAAATTTCTTCATCTCTGGTCAATCACCCATCTTTTTGGCCGAATCCGGCCATATAGACAAATTATATGTAGATCATAATATGTTGTACAACACCTTATTGCAAAGGTCAAATGAAGATGGTGTCGAGGTCAATGTTTTTTTGATCTTTGGATGGGCGCAGAGAGCAATTAAGGCTGATCCTCTTTTAAATGTTTAGCTTTGCCAGCTAAAAGCAACACATGAATATTCCTGATACCAGTATGCCACGTGTGGTCATTGTCGGTGGTGGCTTCGGAGGAATGCAGGTTGTAAAAAATTTGCCTGTCGGCAAATTTCAGGTTGTTCTGATTGACCGACACAATTACCACACCTTTCAACCCCTTCTCTATCAGGTTGCCACGGCTGGCTTGGAGCCTGATAGCATCGCCTACCCTTTGCGGAAAATTTTCAAGAAGCGCGGTGACTTTTACTTTCGCATGTCTGAAGTGCTTTCAGTAGATGCCGATACCAAAAGAATTGAAACTTCCATTGGCACACTCGATTATGATCATCTGGTCCTTGCCACTGGCAGTGCCACGAACTTTTTCGGAAACGAAGAACTCGAAAAGCGCTCCATGGGAATGAAAAGTGTTCCGGAAGCTTTAAATATCCGTTCTCTGCTGCTGCAAAATTTTGAAGCTGCGCTGCTTACGGATGACCTCAAAGAACGGGAAAGTTTGATGAATGTGGTAGTGGTGGGTGCCGGCCCGACAGGTGTCGAGCTCGCTGGAGCCATCGCAGAGCTGAAACGCCACGTGCTGCCAGCCGACTATCCCGACCTTGACTTTCGTCGAATGGATATCCATTTGGTGGAAGCTGCCAATCGGGTATTGCCGCCCATGTCTGAGCGATCTTCCGAAAAAGCCCAGAAATACCTGGAAAAGCTCGGCGTTCAGGTTTGGTTAAATACCAAGGTGCGCAGTTACGATGGGAAAATGATCACTACCTCCGGCAAATCCATGCCCACACAAACCCTAATCTGGGCGGCAGGTGTGAAATGCTTGCCGCCAAGCGGAATTCCCGCAGCATCTCTCGTTGGGCCCAGTAGGGTACATGTTGACAGATTCAGTGAGGTGGTTGGTATGAAAAACGTGTATGCCATTGGCGATCTGGCGCATATGCCGACTCCCAATTTTCCGAAAGGGCACCCCATGGTGGCTCAACCGGCCATTCAGCAAGGGCGCTTGCTTGGCAAAAATCTCAACAGGTTGCGCAAAGGTTTGGCGTTAAAGCCCTATACTTACCGGGATATGGGTTCTATGGCCACCATCGGACGCACACACGCGGTAGCAGAACTACCAGGGTTCAAAACCCAGGGTGCCATGGCATGGCTCATTTGGATGTTTGTACACATTATAGCCCTCGTCGGCTTTCGGAACAAGTTGGTCGTATTTATCAACTGGACCTGGAATTTCTTTAATTACAACAGAGATATAAGATTAATTATCAGACCATTTAAAAGGTTTGAGTGAACGATAGGTTGAGACGGAAAATCATCTTGAAATGATGAATCTCTCCGTTGCCAATCGCTCATCTTTCACATCGTAGGTCACAATAAAATACACCCCAGCCGTCATACTGGTCAGGTTGATTTGAAAACTTTCCCCTGCTGTATTGTTCTTTTGTTTTTCTGACACAACAGTCCCCCTGAGACTAAAAATTCGATAAGACTGAACCTGCTTGCCGGGCGTTTCGACGGTCATGAAGTCAGAAGCCGGGTTTGGGTAGAGGTTTAATGCGGTTTGAGCGGGTGGAGGTGTGGCCGTCGAAACAAAGATATTGTCGAGATCGAACATTAGTGCAGAACGGGCAAAAGTCGCAGCAATCAGCGCGTTTTGCAAAGGATCAATGTGCAAATCCAGCACAACGACATAAGGCATATTGCTTCCCATTCTTTCCCAGTTTTCACCGCCGTTTGTGGTGATATATACCCCATTATCCGTTGCAATGAACCAGGTGTTCAGGGTGTAGATTTCAATGTGGTTTACGGGCATTTCCGGAAGGTCGCCAGAAATGCCAGTCCAGGTGGCTCCATAGTCATCGCTGCGATACATATGCGGGGTATTGTCGTTGTCGCGGTAACCCGAAAAAGTCACAAACACACGTCCATCCTGAAAAGGACAGGTTTTGATATCCGTAACATAGTATTCCGGAAGCGAGGCGTTGATCGCCGCCCAGCTGCCCCCATCATTTTGGGACACCCAAACCTGCCCATCAGAGGTGCCTGCATAAATAAGTTCGGGGTCGAGGCCGGATTTGGCAACTGTGCTGATATTTCTTCTTGTGAAAAATGTCGGATCTGAATTCACCAGAACAGGGGAGATTGGTTCCCAGATGCCCCAGGGAGCATCCGACATTTTATACACCCGCTCTGTTCCGGTGTAAAGTTGTGTGTGGTTTAGTGGATCCATGATCAATGGTGCGTCCCAGTTCACCCTTTCGCTGGCATTAATGCCGTCTGTTAATGATATGTAGTCAAAATTTGTTTCGATGTCTGTGAAGATCGCGACGAAGTTTCCAAATTGAGAGCCGGCGTAATACAACTGATCGATCACGGGGTCTGCGATACTGGTAAATCCGTCGCCTCCCCATAACCTGAGCCAATCTTCCTGCGGGTCTGCAGCATTTCCAATAGCAGTCCCATTGTCCTGCGCTCCGGCGAGAATCATTCCCGGAAAGTGGGGGCTGGACGTAATCCGGTAAAACTGCGTGTTTGGGATTTGATCAATATCCGACCAGGTTTGGTAACCATCAGTAGTGCGGTAGAGCCCGCCGTCAGTCGCGAGCAAAATCTCATCGGGACCGAGGTATTCTATGGCGTGTTTGTCGGCATGAACCTCATATTGCCACCATTCCGGCGTGGTCATCGACCAGTTTTCACCTCCATCGAAAGTGGTGTAAAGATCGATCCCAAGAAGGCTTATTTCGTTCTGATCGTAAGGACTTACCCCAATTTTGGCAAAATACCATCCAAAGCCACCAAGCGCTCCTTCGTTGATGCCGGTGGTATTTACTTCCGTGAAATTCTCTCCGGCGTCTACTGATTTGTAAATACTAAAAAGTTGGAAATTTGTACCTACATAAACAGCGAAAACCACATTGGGATCGCCCTCCCATATTTTCAACCCAATTCGGCTCATTTCGCCCGTTGGTAGTCCATTTGAAAGAGGTGTCCAGGTATCTCCGCCGTTTATGGTTTTATATATTGCTGCATCTGGGCCGGATGCCACGCTTTCCAGGTTGGTGCGGATGCGGTTCCAGTTGGCTGCGTAGATTACGTTGGGATTTTCAGGATTCATGGCCAGATCGATAATGCCTGATTCATCATTTACAAAGAGGATTTGTTCCCAGGACAAACCACCATCATTGCTCCGGTAAAGCCCCCGATCGTTGTTGCGCTCGAATGGAACACCCATAGTTGCGGCAAATATTTGATCCGTATTCAGCGGATTCACAGCAATTTTTGAGATAATTTTACATTCCTCCAGCCCCAGGTATGTCCATGTTTCGCCGCTGTCTGTGCTTTTGTATATCCCGTTTCCCACCCATACCGTTCCCCCAATGTTTGGATCACCGGTGCCCACATAGATAATGGAAGGGTCGACCGGATCAAAAACTATGTGACCAATGGGTAGATGGGTCAGATCATCGGTGAGCGGTGTCCAGGTATTTCCGCCGTCTTCCGTGCGAAAAACCCCGCCACCTGCCGTGCCGGAAAGAATGATATTGTCATTGTCAGGGTGAATGGCGATGCAATTGATCCGTCCGCCGAGGTTGTAAGGACCTATTTCGGTCCATTCTCCATCTGACGATTTTGAGGAGGACTGGGCAAATGCCTTCGCTTCTTTGAGCGACCTTTCCATCGCCTCAAAGTTGATTTGATCGTCCGGGAAGGCCCGTTGGAAATAGAAATGGTCAAATGGTCCGTTCTTTTTCTCAATTCTCTCCAACGATTTTTCGCTTGGCTTCTTTGATTCAATGCAAGAAACCAAACTTATGGAAAGGACGATTATGGCATTGAAAATCTTCATTTATAGCGTTTTTTGATTGCGGACCTAAAGATGAAAAAGGTAATTCTTCCATCCTAATTAAAAATCAGTCATTGTAACATTTCTGAAGATTTTGGAACCTTTCGGAAATTTTCTGTAAATTCTGTCCTGAATTGAGATTGGCAGACAACTTTTTGAGATTGTGAAAGTCAAGATGGCAAAAGAAAAGAATACAGAATTGGAAGATGTTCAGTTGGCGAAAGCGTGTCTGTCTGGTGATGAGCGAGCCCAAACCCAACTGTTTGAAAAGTATTCCGGACAAATGATGGCGTTGTGCATGCGGTATGCGAATGGATATGATGAAGCCCAGGACTTGTTTCAGGAAGGTTTCGTCAAAGTTTTTCGCAAACTTGACATGTTCGACGGGAGAGGACCTCTCGGGGCATGGATCAGAAGAACGATTGCCAACAACTGCCTGGATTTTATCAGAAAAAATAAACGAGATCAGCAACAGATATACGATTATCAGCAGGATTTCCTGCATGAACAGGATGAATTTGATACCGCTTTCGATCCGGATGAAGACCCCATCTCCCAAGCTCAATTGATGAATCTGGTTCAAAAAATGCCGATGGGATACAGAACGGTGTTTAATATGTACGCCGTGGAAGAATACAGCCACAAAGAAATTGCCGAACACCTGGGGATAACGGAAAGCACGTCAAAAACCCAGTATCGGAAGGCCAAGGCATTTATGCGAAAATTGATAACAAACGAACAAAAAAAAGAATTCAGTGAGTAAAGATACTTTTGACATATACATAGGCAAGCAATTGAGGGATGCCCAGGTTCCGGTGCCTTCCGGTGCCTGGTCGGCCATTCAGTCGCAAATAGCGCCAACAAATACCGGGAATTTCAATTTTGGTTTTGGACTGGCCGCTGTGGTGGGTACAGCCATGTTGATCGGTTTGGGATCCTACAGCGCTGTTCGCGAGCCCCAAAATACTGGATCAACCATCTTATTGACAGAGCGCGAAGCTTCACAGCCGGAAGTGATGGTTGAAGCTATTAAGCTTTCGCAAAATGAGTCAGAATCCGCTCCGATTGCGCTTGCGGAAACCACAACGGGGCAATTAGCGACAGTCACTTTTGAAACTCCGGCCAATCCACCTGTGGCGGCTACTGAAACTTCACCACTTCCTTCAGAACAAAGTTTAGCAAATGTGGAACCAGTGCGCAACCCACCTACCATCCGTTTGGGAAGTAATTCTGGTACGCAGGTCCCTGTATCGGTAGATAAATTTTCAGAGCCTCCAAAAAGCGCCGGGAATATCCCACAACCAGAAACAGTTGATAGCAAACCATCGGCAAAAATCGCCGCTTCTGCCAAAAAAGGATATGCACCGTTTATCGTGACTTTCGAAAATAGCGGTCACGCGGATGCGCATCTCTGGGATTTTGGAGCGCTTGGAAAAATGGAAGGTCAGGCTGTTACAAAAACTTTTGATAACCCAGGAATTTATGAGATTGCGCTCACTGCTTTCAACACAGCCGGAGATACAGAATCAAAATTTGTGACCATCGAAGTAAAAGAAGGATCGCGTCTGTTTATGCCATCTGCCGTGTATCCGGCTGGTATCAACAAAACCTACAAGGTGGAAGGTTTCAATATTAAATCTTTCCATCTGACGGTGGTAAACAGCACTGGAAAAGTGATTTTCGAAACGAGAAATATCAATGAGGTCTGGAATGTGGATTTACCTGTGCACGAAAGCCAATCTGAAATCTATATCGCAGTTGTGCGAGCCGAAGGAGAAGATGGCGTGGTGTATAATCAGTCCAAATCCCTCACCATCATTCAGTAGTCTGTGCCGCCCAGTCAAACCATAGGTTCACAAAAAGATCGTAGTCGTCGGCTCCGGCTTCCACACCCTGCACTTTCAGGTAGGCATCGTTCATTTTGTTTGTAATTTCCGGAAAATATCCTTTATACCGGTAATAATTTTTCCAGATCGCTTCCCGATCTTTCTGTAATACTTCGGGTATTCTTGCTGCCAATGCCAGAACAGTTTCCTGTGGATAATTTTTGTTTACTTCCGAAGCGAGGTGGCGCCATAACACATATTCGGCAGCATACGCGGCCATCGGGTTTCCACTCCGAAGACAGGCCAGATAAGCGGCAAAATTTGCCTCAGCCTCACCCGTGATGCCATACCCATGTGCCAACTCGTGCGCGATTGTAAAAACCTTTTGCAAAGGCCCCAAAGCGTTGTCTACATTGGCTTCTCCGGTGAATGGATTGTAAATCCCGGAAATGCTTATCCTTCTGAGCACACCATCCGGACGGATGTGCCTCACGCGGATTCGGGCATCAGTAGGGTAGCCGAGGCCGCTTAATTCATTTTCCAACCAACTGTTGATGGTCGTATCAGCGGGAAATTGATCCCAATCCTCAATGGTTTCAAAGTGCATAATATCTGGAATGGCTGCGCGCCTTTCCATGGCCCTATCCATACAATCCAGATACGCTTGTGCAAGTTGTGCTCGATCGGTTGCTGCCTTTAACTGTAGGCGGTCACCCAGACCCCTGTCCAGATAGTTGTAGCCCCAAAGTGCAAGAAAGAGAAATATCAGGCCTCCCATCAGGTTGAGCAAGCGCCGACCGAAAATCAACCAGGAAGTTGATTTTTTCCAGGGAGTTGGTCTGCGCCAAATCAACCAAACCAATAAAAAAAGAAGAAGTATCGCATACCCGGATATCGGAAGCCAGGTTGAAAATCCATCCTGAAAATTTCGGATGTACCGGAACAATCCATTGAAGTAAAATTGCTCAAACCAACTGGGAAACAAAGAAAAAAGAAACCGGACAAAGAGGGCAATGAACATGAGCCACAAACCCGCATAGCGCAAGATGGGGGATTTCATTTTTTCCGGATTCGCGTGGTTAATCTTTCAGATTTTTCAATGCCGGTAGTTCGCGAAGTCCCATTTCATACAGGGTGAATGCCCATATATCAGCTTGCTCATCGAGCACTTTACTGATCGGTTTGCCTGCGCCATGGCCAGCATCCACTTCCACCCGGATCAATACGGGATTGTCGCCACTGTGTGCTTCCTGCAATCGCGCAGCAAATTTGAAAGAATGCGCAGGTACCACCCGGTCGTCGTGATCGCCAGTGGTCACCATCGTGGATGGATAATCTGTGCCATCAGCCAGATTGTGCAGGGGAGAGTAGGCCACGAGGTATTTAAATTCAACCAGCGAACTGTCTGCTGAACCGTATTCCGGTACCCAACCTTTGCCAACGGTGAATTTTTGGTAACGAAGCATATCCATGACACCCACGGCAGGGAGGGCAACAGCAAAAAGATCAGGTCTTTGGGTCATGGCCGCGCCAACCAGGAGACCGCCGTTCGACCCGCCTTTGATGGCGAGCTTTTCGGAGCTGGTGTATTTTTTATCAATCAGATATTGGGCTCCAGCTATAAAATCGTCAAAAACGTTCTGTTTGTTTTCCTTCATGCCCATTTGGTGCCAGTTTTCGCCAAATTCACCCCCTCCACGCAAATTTGCCAAAGCGTAAACCCCGCCATTTTCGAGAAAAAACATATTGGAAGTGCTGAATGATGGGCTGAGACTGATGTTGAATCCTCCATAGGCGTAGAGCATGGTGGGATTTTGACCGTTCAATTCAAGACCTTTTTTATGGACGATAAACATGGGAATCGAAGTCCCGTCATTGCTCGTATACCACACCTGATCAGACACATAATCCTCCGGATCGAATTTAAGATCCGGTTTTTCAAAAATCTCTGAAGCCCCTGATTTGATATTGTATTCAAAGATTGTGGATGGATAGGTGAAGGAAGTAAAGGTGTAAAACAGTGTTTCATCTTCTTTCTTTCCACTGAATCCACCGGCACTTCCAGGTCCTGGAAAACTGATTTCCCGAACAGGTTTGCCGTTGTAGTCATATTGCGTGACGGCTGATGTGGCGTTTTTAAGGTATTCTGCAAAAATAAATCCCCCTCCGGTGCCAGCTGAAACCAATGTTTCATCTTTTTCAGGAATCAGGTCCTTCCACGCATCCTTGGCGAAATTATTGGCTTTGAATGTTACCAGGCGGTAATTGGGCGCATCGATGTCTGTAAGTGCGTAAAATGTGCCATTCTTGTGATCGACAATGTTGGTTTTATTGGCGTATCCGCTGCAAACATTGGTTAGCGGACCATCGTTTTCAAGGTCTTTGACATAAGTCTCAAACCCGTCGGTGCCGGATGCCGCATACATGATGAGGTATTTTTGATCTTCGGTGACATTGCAATAATGGTAGAGGTTTGGGGAGTTTTCATTTCTGTAAAAGAGCACATCTTCAGATTGTGGCGTCCCGATTTTGTGGTAATAAATGCTGTGATCTTTGTTGTCGCCGGAGAGTTCGGTGCCCGGAGCTGGTTTGGGATAGCGGCTGTAATAGAAACCATCGTCCTTCCATGCCGCCCCGGAAAATTTTACCCATTCGAGTTTGTCGTCGAGCTGTTTGTTGCCTTCTATTTCCCGTATATAAATTTGGCTCCAATCCGATCCACCCACCGACTGACTGTACGCCATGTACTTATCATCGTCCGAAGCACCGATGAGATTGATAGATGTTGTGCCTTCTGAAGAAACTTCGTTTGGATCAATAAAAACCATCGGCTCGCCATCTTTTCCTTTTTGGAAATAAATGACCGCCTGATTTTGCAATCCATCATTTTTGTAAAAGAAATAGTATTCGCCCACCTTTTCAGGTGCAGAGTACCGGGGGTAATTGAAAAGTTCCGTCAGGCGTTCGCGGATGGCAGTTCTGTATGGAATTTTTTCGAGATAACTGTTCGTAACCTCGTTTTGTGCCGTGACCCATGATTTGGTTTCGGCGGCATTGTCGTCTTCCAGCCAGCGGTATGGGTCGGCCATGTCCGAACCGAAATAATTATCGCTGATGGAATCTTTGCGTGTTTCCGGATACACGAGGGTTTCTTCTGTATTCATTTTTTCCTCATTTGCGCAGGAGAAGAGGGTTAAAACGCCCGCAAATAGTATGGTTTGCTTCATAATGTGGGTTGTTGATCGATAGTTGACTTGGATTTAATCTGACATTTTAACAATGCCGCAAATACAATTTGTGGCATGGCGAATTCCAACCACCATGTTTATCTGACAATATGTTTGATTGGATATGAACCATCGGGAGAAAAAGAGAACGAACACACTCTTTGATCCCGTTGAGGGCAAAAAAGCCTCTAACTTCATCTGATAAACAAGAGTGGATCGTTGTTTATCTTAATTTACCAGGACTCGTCGTCGCCTGTATCAAGTATCATCATGGCTTCAGACAACTCGCCCATGGCTTTGATGTCTTTTTTGATGACAGCCAGGGCATGCCCTTTTTTATAAACTTCCAGGGCTTCCGACGCCTTGCCCTTTTCTTCCAGGAGCTTCCCGAGTTGGTAATAGGTAGCCAGATAATCCGGATCCTGATCAATAATTTTCTTAAAAATCCTGATCGCTTTTGCGGTGTGATTTTCTTTTCTGTGCTCCAGGGCGGCAGCGTAGTTCAAAAAAGTATCGTCTGGATTCTTCTCGAGCATCTCGGCAATCATTTCCAGTCGGTTATTACTCATAGTGGGAATTGGATTTGGTGCTTTTTGCAAATGGTCTGTGCACATTCAAATTTACGGCTATTGGTTGGGTTGACATAGCTTAAGCATCATTAAGTTTTCAACGCTGTTGAAAACCCCAATTATTGGGAAAGCTGAACATGCTATTCAGCGAATTGATTCTCGACAAAATGATCAATCGCTTTGTGATCGGCGCAGGGAAACCAATTTACAGCCTGTTCTTTACGTAGCCATGTCAATTGGCGCTTGGCATACCTTCGGCTGTTTCTTTTGATTAATTCTACGGCTGTGGCCAGATCAGTTTCTCCGTCAAAATGGGCAAATAGTTCATGTTAACC
>JBBSDD010000032.1:0-12195 GCA_038249755.1 Flavobacteriales bacterium
CTACAAACGGCTCGCCGCGCTCCACGCCTTCAACTTTACCGTGCCCGGGATTCCGGTGATTTATTACGGAGACGAAATAGGCATGCCCGGCGCCGGCGATCCCGACAACCGCCGCATGATGCGTTTTGGCAAAGACCTGAACAAAGCCGAAAAAGACATGCTCGACCTGGTGACAAAGATCGCCACCCTGCGCCGCGACAACATGGCGCTGATTTATGGCGATTATTTGGAGTTGCTATCCGAAGGCCGCACCCTGGCTTATTTGCGCAATTATTTTAACCAAACGGCCATCGTATTTTTTAACGCTTCCGCGGAAAATAAAACCATCACCGTAGACGTGCCCGTGCATTTCAATATCGACAAGTTAAAAGCCAATTTTGGCAATAAATTTTCCGTGAAGGAACGCACCATCACCGTCACCCTGCCCGCCGAATCATTTGAAATCTTAACCAATTAAACCATGAAAAATCTTTTATCCCTCGCATTGCCTGCCCTAATCTTCATTTCCTGCGGACAGAATCCGCCCGAAACCATCGAAGCCGAAGTGGCCACCGCTGATACCAGCGTCTACACACCCGAATGGTCAAAAGATGCCACCATTTATGAAGTAAATATCCGGCAGCATACGCCTGAAGGAACCTTTGCCGCTTTTACCGCAGACATCGCACGGATCAAAGAAATGGGCATCGAAATTCTCTGGCTCATGCCGATCCATCCGATCGGAGAAAAAAACCGCAAAGGAACCCTGGGCAGTTATTATTCGGTGCGCGATTACAAAGGCATCAATCCGGAATTTGGGACTTTGGAAGATTTCGAAGCCTTGGTAGCCGAAGCCCACAAACACGATATGAAGGTGATCATCGACTGGGTGGCCAACCATACTTCTTTTGATGCCGTGTGGGCCGACAGTCTGAGTTGGTACACCCTTGACTCTGCCGGTGCGATGCAGCCCACGCTGGGTACCGACTGGTGGGATGTGGCCGACCTGAATTTTGACAACCAAAACATGCGGGCTGCCATGATCGACGCGCTTGTCTATTGGGTGCGCGATGTAAAAATAGACGGTTACCGCTGTGATGTGGCCGGCAGTGTGCCCACCGATTTTTGGGAAACCGCAATCGACTCCCTGCGCGCTGTAAACAAAGAAATCTTTATGCTCGCCGAAGCCGAAGAAGCCGAACACCATGACAAAGCGTTTAACATGAGCTACGCCTGGAACTGGCTGCACATCATGAACGGCATTGCCAAAGGCGAAAAAACCCTCGCCGATATCGACGCCTACATGGCCAAAGAAGACACCGCTTTTTCGGACGAAGCATACCGCATGTACTTCATCACGAACCACGACGAGAATTCATGGAACGGAACTGAATTTGACCGCTACGGCAAAAAGGGCGTGGAAGCCTATGCCGTGATCACGTACACCATCGACGGGATGCCGCTGATGTATGGCGGGCAGGAATCCGGGCTGGATTACGCTTTGGAGTTTTTTGAAAAAGACAGCATCGCATGGGGCGATTACAAAATGACGGAGTTTTATTCCAAATTAATCAAGCTCAACCGCGACAACGAAGCCTTGTGGAATGGCGTGCACGGCGGCGATTTCCAGCGTTTAAAAACCACCGCCGACGATCAGGTCTACGCCTTCACCCGCACCAAAGGAGAAAGTCAGGTGGTGACCATCGTCAATCTTTCGAAAAAGAAAACCAAACTCACTTTTGAATCAATTCCTGAAGGGGATTTTAAACCGCTTTTTGATCAGGAAAGTCTGGCTGCCATCGGCGCGAATGGATTGGAATTGGCTCCGTGGGGGTATCATGTTTTTTATCGGTAATTGTTAGTGGGTAGTGGGCAGTGAGTTGAGTTGTGAAATACCGTCTACTTAATTCAAGCTTGTGTACACCTGAGACTTGGAAGACATAAGGGTAGTACTTAGGTCGTATTTGGGACGCTTTTGGGACATCACCCCTGAAAGCGGATGAAACCGTGGGTTTAATTTTTTGGAAATAATCAATTTCTAAATAATGCATCCCACTGCGTACGATTGTAAATCATTACCACTGGAAATACGGATACAATATTTATAAACTGGGATTGAGTTATAGGTTTGGAAAGCCGAAAACTTCCAAATTCAGTCAGTCACTGGTGATGGAATTTTTGTTTCCAACTATTTTAAGTGCGGGCCGAATAAATCCTGTTTATTTGTGATTTGGGTCTCCTAACCTACCTCACATTAATTAATTCCTTTTCGCTGTCAATATGTGGTTTGATATATTTAGACAAGCTATTATTTCCCTACTGCCAGGCTGTTCGTCTTAATGATTCACGTAAAATTCAGCATGTACATCTCCCAAATAGTCATGAAAACCCCATCCAATATTACTCGTATCGCTCACCACTTTACCTGCACGGTCCGCGAACTTTTCCAGCAATTTTTCTTTTTGCATCAGTTTCAAAGTAGCTTGATAAGTGGATTCTATGCTGGAATAAAAGCTTTCACCAATATCGCCATATTCGTTTGTAAATTTTACGCCCGTCTCGACGTAAAACAACATCAGATCAGCAAGTAAGTCCTGGGAAGGGCCTAATTTTTTGAAGTCAGCAATCGCCTGTTTGCCTTCTTTGAGTTTTAATTTATAACCGCGACTGGGATAAAAAGCTTCAAATACTTTGTCACGGTATTTTTCAAAAAGCTCTTTTTCCTGTGGATTTGCGTAAAAGTCCAATAACTCCTTTACAGATTTATTCTTTTTGTACAAGTCTGCAATAAGGTCAATAAGTTTCGTTTTGTCGAGTCTTTTAAGTTCTTTTTTTAATTCTGTAATGCCCATGTTTTGTTGTTATTATGATATTCCTGATTCGATTTGATAATTGGTATAACGGTAATGCCGGACTGAAGGGATTCTTTAATTTTATTGAGAATTGGTTTCACGCTTTAATCAGTCCTCTTTGCTTTGCCTTGAGAATTAACTTGAAAGTCTCTAAATATTGAAGGTTAAGCCGATCAGCATTTTTTCTTCCTTTCAGTTTATTAAGAATTAAAATTGGATTATCCATTTCGACCAGAAATAGTTTTTATTCTTTGTTTCGTATTCTGTTTATGGTTTTTGTGTCGAGCACCCAATCTATTCCTTTTCCACTCACTCCCTTTATCAATTTTTTGTCTCCAGTCCAGAGTGGGGAGCCCAATTCCAAACTGAGTGCGATAAAGGGAGTGTCAAATTCATCTACATTTTTGGTCAATTCTAAAGCTTTTTTCCAAGTTGATTGTTGCACCGCTGCCAAATCAATCAACTCAATTTTCTTGATCAGAATCCTAAACAAAAAGTCGAACTCCACTGCTGACAAGCCAGAAAATTTCAATATTTTTTTAATGATGGGCGCTAAGTTCTTCTAGTATTGAAGTCGGTGCGTAAAAGTCAAAAGTATCTTTAGAATTGAGCAAAAGGTCGCTAATCGTTCCGTTTGGACTCAGAATGCCACTAAAAACAATGTTTGTGTCTACTACTAAAATCACTTAGTGAACTTACTTTTGTTTTTCTCCCACCAGGAAGATTTTGATTCCCTGGCCAGTTCATCGATTTGTTTCTGGGTAACTTTGCTCTTAGCTGCTGTTTCGCGGAATTTGATATAGTCCAAGATACGCTGTAATCCAATGAGATCGGTATTAGCGGAAACACGGATTAAAATTTCGTTCTCTGTTCTCTCTATTTTCATATCCAAATATAATTAATCCCCGTGAAGAATAATTGTGTTTTTTTTGAACTGTAGCCAATGGGTGAGCGAAAAAACGTCATAAGCTTCGTGTTGTATGAATTTATTGACCAGATAATTTAGAACACGACGGATCCTTCCTCATATTGCAAAATGAAAGGAATGTCATTTATAGCAGAGTTCTCCCAGACCGATAGCTTTTGGTCTTCCTACCCGCCCGGGCAAATTACAAATCTGTTTATTCCTGCTTCGTGTCAAATTACCAACTTGTCAACAACGTGTCTAAATCTCACTGATCCTGCTGCCCAAGTATCCCATTGGGAGTTTGAAGTAAATTCTTTGCAAACGAACACTTGAAGATAGCCGACTTAATACCTGGTACGTTGTACTTCATACAAGGTAACTTCAGAATTATTCTCATTCCGTTAACCTTAAATCTTTTTAGAATTTTTTTCTTTGTCCCCAACCCACTACTCAATACCCACGGCCCAATAGTCAATACCCACTAACCACGACCCACAAACCACTACCAAACTGAAATTCGCAATCATAGCCCACGACGGGAAAAAGGCCGAGATGGTCTCCTTCCTGATGAAAAACCTGGAATTTTTGCACCGCGCCGATGTGGAGTTGGTTGCTACGGGCACCACCGGATCGCATGTGGAACGCGCGGGACTGGACGTCACCAAAGTAGAATCGGGACCGCGGGGCGGTGACGCGCAGATCGCCGCCATGGTGACCGAAGGCAAAGTGCAGTGCGTGATGTTCTTCCGCGATCCGCTCGACAGACACCCCCACGAGCCCGACATTGCCATGCTGATGCGCATATGTGATGTGCATAATGTACCTTTGGCGACGAACCCTGCGGCAGCGCAGCTTTTCATTAAAGGATACGAACTAACACTTTAACCCTTCATATCATGAGTCAAAAATTTCGAGCCGGAGTGCTCCACGGGCAGGAAGTCACCGACCTGTTTAATGATGCCAAAGCCAATGCCTACGCGCTTCCGGCGGTGAATGTAACCGGTACCAATACCGTCAATGCCGTTTTGGAAACAGCCCGTGAGGTTAATTCTCCTGTTATTATTCAGTATTCAAACGGCGGGGCCCACTTCTTTGCAGGAAAAGGGGTAACAAGCGAAGGCCAGAAAGGTGCCATCGTCGGCGGAATCTCCGGCGCGTTGCACGTACATGAAATGGCAAAAGCTTACGGAGTGCCCGTGGTCCTGCATACGGACCACGCCGCGAAAAAATTGCTGCCCTGGATCGACGGATTGCTCGATGCGGGTGAAAAACATTTCAAAGCCAACGGACAGCCGCTTTACAGCTCGCATATGCTCGACCTGAGCGAAGAAGACCTGGAAGAAAACATCGAAACATGCGCAACCTATTTCAAGCGCATGAACAAAATGGGCATAACCATCGAAATCGAACTGGGCGTGACAGGCGGGGAAGAAGATGGGGTTGACAACAGTGATGTGGATAGTTCAAAACTCTACACCCAGCCTTCCGAAGTAGCGCATGCCTACGAAGAATTACTCAAGGTTTCTCCCAATTTTACCATTGCCGCGGCTTTTGGAAATGTGCACGGCGTCTACAAACCGGGAAACGTATCTCTGAAACCTGTAATTCTTCACAATTCGCAGGAGCATATCCAAAAACATTTCGGAACCGGTTCGAAACCAGTGAATTTTGTTTTCCACGGTGGAAGCGGTTCTTCGCAGGCGGAAATCCGCGAAGCCATATCATACGGCGCCATCAAAATGAACATCGATACCGATATGCAGTGGGCTTTTTGGGACGGTATCCGCGGATATTACCAAAAAAACGAAGGCTTTTTGCAAAGCCAAATCGGCAATCCCGAAGGCAGCGACAAACCAAACAAAAAGTACTATGATCCGCGGGTGTGGCTGCGCAAGGGCGAAGAAAGTTTCGTGATCCGATTGAAAAGCGCTTTTGAAGACCTGAATTGCATCAACCGAAACGCCTAAAACCATGTTGCCAAATATCGATTTTACCGGTACTGCAGCTTTCCAAAAACTGACAGACCACGCTGCGCGTTTTGAAAAAAACCACATGCGGGCGCTTTTTGAAAACGACCCGGAGCGGTTCAACAAGTTCACGAAATGTTTCGAAAACATCCTGCTCGACTACAGCAAAAACCGGATTGACGAATCGGTGATGAACGATTTGTATGCTTTGGCAGATGAATGTAAACTCACCGAAGCCATCGAAGCCTGCTTCAATGGCGAAGCCATCAACCAAACGGAAAACCGCGCCGTGATGCACACAGCATTGCGGTATCAGGGAAGTGATCCGATAAAAATCGACGGCAAAGACGTGATGCCTGGCGTGCGTGACGTGCTGGCGCAAATGAAATCCTTTTCGGAAAAAGTGATTGGCGGCACCTGGAAAGGCCACACAGGAAAGCCAATCACGGACATTGTGAACATTGGTATCGGTGGTTCGGACCTCGGTCCGGTGATGGTGACCGAAGCTTTGAAATCATTCGGGAATCACCTGAAATTGCATTTTGTAAGCAATGTGGATGGCACCCATATCGCAGAGACTTTCAAAAAAGTCAATCCGGAAACGACGTTGTTTATCATCGCTTCGAAAACATTCACCACGCAGGAGACGATGACCAATGCGCACAGCGCGCGAACCTGGTTTTTGGAAAACGGTGGTAGTGATGCAGCTGTCGCCAAACATTTTGTGGCACTCTCGACCAACGAAAAATCCGTCAGGGAATTTGGTATCGACACCGCCAATATGTTCCGTTTTTGGGATTGGGTAGGGGGGCGATATTCGCTCTGGTCGGCCATTGGGTTGCCGATTTGTCTGGGTATTGGCTACAACCACTTTTCAGATTTGCTGAAAGGCGCCGCAGCCATGGACGACCATTTCCGGAAGGAAGGCGCACGAAGCATGCCGGGGATTCTGGCCTTGCTCGGAATCTGGTACAACAATTTTTTTGGCGCCGCCAGCCATGCCATCCTGCCTTACGATCAGTATATGCACCGCTTCGCCGCCTATTTCCAGCAGGGCGATATGGAAAGCAATGGAAAGTCGACCGATCGAAATGGAAAAGCCGTGACGTACGAAACCGGCCCGATCATTTGGGGCGAACCCGGCACGAATGGACAGCATGCTTTTTACCAATTGATCCACCAAGGGACCAAATTGATTCCCTGTGATTTTATCGCTCCGGCAAAAAGTCAGAACCCGATAGGCGATCACCACGCCAAATTGATGGCCAATTATTTCGCACAGACAGAAGCACTCATGCGCGGTAAGTCGCGTGATGAAGTCATCGCCGAACTCAAAAACAGCGGTGCCAGCTCCGAAGAAATTACCAAACTCGCGCCGCACAAAACATTTCCGGGCAACCGGCCCACAAATTCCATTCTGGTAAAAGAAATCGACCCGCATACACTGGGCAGTCTGATTGCGATGTACGAACATAAGATTTTCGCGCATGGGATTATCTGGAATGTGTACAGTTTTGATCAGTGGGGCGTGGAGCTCGGCAAAGTACTGGCGGGAAAAATTCTGCCGGAACTCGAGGGAAAGAACCTTGTAAATAGCCATGATGCGAGCACGAATGGGTTGATCAATGCTTTTAAGGTGATGAGGTGAGCAGGTTTAAGTATTATGTATCAAGTATTAAGTATGAATCTGGGCATGCCTGAAATATACTGACCAAATGACGTTACTTCAGGTTCATTCCTTGAATACTTTTTTTGTCAATGTTGGGTTCGTTTCTTTTGTCAACTCATTTTTTGTCAGCTTATTATTAGAATTAATTATTCAATGGTAATTAAATGAAAAAAAATATATATATAAATGATTGGTTGGCATTTAAGCCGTATAATAATCATTCAGCAACGGATACATACTACCTAAAAATTTGCAATGAAGTAAAGAAGGCAATTGTCTCTATTCCGTATTCATCTGATATATTGGGCTTTTTAGGTGAAGATGAGATTGATGCGCTCTCATGTATTCTCACAAGCTATTTTGAGGATTTGGTTTCTCAAACCAATATCTGGTCGTCGTTTGTCAGTATGCACCATCAATTGTATAATAAACATCTCCCGTTTTTTCCCTGCGAGGATTATGTGGAAGAGGAGATTAACGAGCAGGATGTTAGATTTTTGTTTTGGTATTTTGTGAATACTGTGCAGGATGAGAGATTCATTTCTCCGGAAACCAGTCTTTTTGAAGTGATGGCAGAAGTTGTTATGGGGATTTTTGAAGATGCCTGGGAAACAGCACCTGAAAATCATTATTTAAAGTCGTTTTATCACCTGGATCAGAACGAAACGGATTTTTATGTAGTTCGCAATCTGATTGATACCATCCTTTTCAAAACATATCTTTTTCATTTCGATACTTTTTCCAATTTATTTGCAACTGAGTTGGAATTGTTTAAAACGGAAGATTCGGAGAACAGACTCCTTGCTTTGCTCAATGAAAACAGGGACACCCACCTGCATACTTCACATACCCGCTTACTGGCTTTGCATGGCCGCGAATGGGCTTCGGAAGTTCTGGGCAAAGCCCATAAACTGGCAGGAAATGTGCTCAGAATAAAGGACAAAATCAGTGGCTATTTTCTGTATAAGGGCCAGGATGAAAATTATATATATCTTGAACATATTGCCTCCGGAATGAAATTCCAAATGGTGCAAAAATCGTTTGACCCTTCAGCGGAATTACTGGTGATCGATTCTATCCTTTTTATCGGAATTTCGCAATGGCTGGGTGAATGGTGGTTTTCTGGTATGTTTTTCCAACAGCCATTTAGCGCAGATTTGATTTTAGATGAGAAAAATTCCGTAAAGAGCAGAAAGGCAGTCATTTTTTTGGAGAATAAGAATAAAACTGACGAAGTGCTTAAAATGCAAATGGAAACATTTCTGGCATTCAATGGTGGATATCCAATCGCTTTTGTTTCTTCCGACGGGATTAATGAATTTGTAAAAGACTATACTGCGTTTTTTAATAGTACGCTTAATCTGTCGCCCAGACAAGTGGAAAAGGCACACGCCAGGGCGCGAAAGGAAGGTTTCTTTCTATCGGAAAACCACGACATTCATTTTTCCGAAGAAGTGGAAAGTGCCCTGGTGTTTTTCAATCCGAAAAGTGGAATTGAGATCGGCCTGGGCATCAATTCTGCTTTTCCTTTGCCCCATAATCCATATTTCGATACAGCCGAAAGCGATGATGCTGTAATGACCTTGTTAACTTCCGAAAATGTTTCTACAGAACTGGCGCGGTTTTGTATCGATAAGTGTCATAAGGACCTGGCTTTTTTCCAAGCTGGCCATGGGAAGTTGTATTTGAAGGATATTGATTTTTTATTGCGATTTTGGAAAAGTAAGAATTACCATACCGTGCCTGGAGTATCTTTTACTGGCAGGTTATAGGTTCGTCTTGATGAATTGGGGTGCTATTGGTTAATGAGAGTCTGTCAATACAGTCTGGAGTCTGAGACAGAAAGTCTCCGCTTCGCAGCATTTACAATCGGAGAATAGGCCGCTTTGAGTTGCAATGTTGCGCACCCCAAGTCAGGGGTACAATTCAAATGAAAGGTGTTTAATAATTCCATGCTTCAAGAATTGCGATTCCATGCCGTGTGAATTGGTGCATTTCCGGATTTAGCAAAGTTCTCAAATCGCCTCTGAAAAAACGTATTAAATATTATTAGGTTGGAATTTTTCATTCCGGCTTTTATTCGTTTTCAAACTTGTCTGGTAAGCTGGATTGTTCATCAATCAAGCTATTTCTTTTTGGGCCTATGGGCTCTGTTTCAAGTTGTTTTTGAATTTCGATGAATCTATTGGCGAAACGATAAAATTTTTCGCCAGATAAAAATTGCTCCAGCCATTCCGTAAATTCCGAAAATCTTTCCTCGTCCCTTGAGTAATGGAAATATTCATCCAGGCTGGATTGCTCCCAGTTCGAATTTTGATTTTTAAAATGGTGAATTGGTTCTTTTTGGAGAAATTTATCAAACAAGTAAGTGTTTGAAAAGAAGGTCTCTAATGCTTTGGTTTCAGCCTGCTTTATTCTTTTTGTTTTGTTTAGCGTGAGGGTCCACTCAAAGAGAAACATAGCAAAGCAGGAGTCATCCGGAAAATTCTTTTGAAACCAATTAAAGTAACTTAGCGCACCTGTGTAGTCATCAAGTTTTATGTACAATTCAGGTTGTAAATACCGCAGTCCACGGCTGTCGTCGTAAAATCCGCCCCACCGTTTTTTGTCATCGGCCAATGCGTGTTTAATTTTCATGATTTTATTTTTCAGTCGTTCAGCTTGTTTTGGAGTCATCGTTTTTGTTTTCAATTTATTCGTAACCAAGGCCCGTGATTAAATGACTTAATGTGTCTATTTGTAGTTGCATCGTCACGCTTTATACTAAAGTATTTTAAGCTCTTTATTGATGAAGTCTTCTAATTCTGTAGCAGCGGGCAATTGTAAAAGATATTTACCCACAAACAGGTTTTGATCCATGCCAGCTGTGGCATACTGCACGAGAGCGTGGTTTTTGTCGGTAACCAATAATATGCCAATGGGATCGTTGTCGCCGGCTTGTTTTATTTCTTGCTTGTAATAATTGATATAGGTGTTCAGCTGACCTGCATTGGCATGATTAAAGGCATCTACTTTGAGTTCTACCAACACATGGCATTTGAGTATGCGGTGATAAAAGACCAGATCAATAAAATAATATTCGTCGCCAATCAAAATGCGCTTTTGCCTGGCTTCCAGGCAAAAGCCATTTCCCATTTCCAGCATAAATTCGCGCAAATGGGTGATTAAAGCACTTTCAAGTTCAGATTCTTCCACGACATCTTTCAATGGCAGACCTAAAAATTCGAAGGTGTAGATGTCCTTTACCAGAGTGGTTCGCGGTTCAGGTGTGGTCCTGCCAGCGGTGGTTTCGGTTAGTTTTTTCGGAGATTTGGATAGGCCACTTCGCTCATAATACAGGCTGTTGATTTGGCGCTTGAGTTCGCGCACACTCCACGTGCCTTTGATACATTCTATCTCGTAAAAGAGCCTCTTTGATGGTTCGTCTATTTTGATGAGTTCAACGAAATGACTAAACGCCAATTTGTTTATTAATTTTTCCGCAGGAACGATGCCACGTTCAGATTCTTGGGACAGCGTCCCAAGAATTGAACTGGAGTGAAGAAAAAGTCCCGATAATTGATTACCCAACTGCGGATATGTTTTGAAAAACTGTCGGTATCGGCTTAACTCAAGAGCTGTCTTTCCTTTGACGCTGCCTGTTGATATTTTAGAGGTCGATGTCACAGCCTTTTCTTGCCGAAAAAATATAAACCCGTTTCTACCACTTCGATTTTGAATTTTCTATGTGAATGGTAAATATTGTCCGGACTTCTACCAACGAGCAAGGCCAAGAACATTATAATTCCACTTGCCAACCATAGTCCCATTGGTAGGAAAGTGTTGGTTTTTAGTTTTTTCCAAAATCGATTAAAACCAAAGATTACGATATACCAAATTAGAAGGTAGCAAAGAAAATCTATAAAAAATTCTGCGACAAAAAACTGCAGGGACATGGATGTGTTCGCGCTACTAGACAGAAATGGCAAAGGAAATCCGTAAAATACGGTCTCCGGAGCTTCTCTTTGAAGCGTTTCCCACCACTTGGTAATTATTCCAAAAGAGATTATGGTAAGTGGTAATACCAGATTAATGATCAATTTTTTCATTTTTCTTTGAATTTCCTGTTTCCAACTGTGGTATTGCCAACCAAAAGCCAAATGTGATATACGCGCTTGATTCTGATTTTCGCTTTCGAAATCCTTATGTTTATTTTTTCGTCAAAGAATCCGCCTATCATCTTTTCTACTCTTGCTAGTGTAGTGAGATTTCTAGATGAAGCATTTAATCTATTAAATCGGGCGCGAGTTATCGCAAATGAATTTCAGTAAATTTATGATTTTTCGTGCATCACAATATTAGCAACGAAGAAAATTCTTTCAAAACTTTTTTATACGTATGAAAATTATATCTTTGTCGTAAAGATTAATCAAATGGACTCAAAAATCACAATGGCATTTGACAGTGAAGTCATTGAAAAGGCAAAAGCCTTTGCCCAGCAGCAAAATATCAGTCTTTCACGACTTACGGAATTCCTGTACCGTCAGATCGTATCCGGGAATTACATGCACATGGATGATTTTCCCATTGCAGATTGGGTGCAGGAAGTATCGGAGCCAGAATCCATTTACACCAAAGCCAAAAGCAGAAAACAGCTCAAATCTGAATATTTAAAAACACGTAAGTGAAAATATTTGTTGATGCCAATCTATTGGTAGCAGTGTTGAACCGCGAATATCCGCTGTACGATGCGGCGGCCCGGATTTTGAGTTTGGCAAATCAGAAAAATCACCAATTGTATGCATCGCCTGTTTGCCTGGCTATTGCTTTTTATTTTGCTGA
>JBBSDD010000033.1:0-12193 GCA_038249755.1 Flavobacteriales bacterium
CAAAATACGGCATCAAATTTCACGACACTGCGATGAACAATATCGCGGAGGTCGAAAAGCTTGTAAATAGCAACACCAACCTGTTTTGGGTGGAAACCCCCACCAATCCTATGATGAATATCATAGATATCGCCGCTGTTGCAGCCGTCGCCAAAAAGACCAATGCCATGTTGGCCGTGGACAATACTTTCGCCACTCCATATCTCCAAAACCCGCTTGATCTGGGTGCTGATGTAGTGATGCACTCCGTTACAAAATACCTTGGTGGACACAGCGATGTAGTGATGGGATCGCTTTGCACAAATAGTGAGGAGATAGCAGCAGAAATATACAGGATACAGAATTCTTCAGGTGCTGTCTGCGGTCCGCAGGATGCGTTTTTGGTACTTCGGGGTGTGAAAACTCTCCACTTACGCATGCAGCGACACTGTGAAAACGGAGAAAAAATTGCCAAATGGCTTACGTCACATCAGGCCATTGACAAAGTCTATTATCCAGGTTTGCCCGATCACCCAAACCATGACATTGCAAAGAAACAAATGCGCGGTTTTACCGGAATGGTATCTTTCACGTTGAAAAAAGATACCATTGAAGGGGCGCATGAAATGGTGGCAAAATGCAAACTTTTTAGTTTAGCTGAATCCCTTGGTGGCGTCGAATCGCTCATCGGTCATCCGGCCACCATGACCCATGCTTCTATTCCTGCTGAAGTTAGAAAGAAATCCGGCGTCGTTGATTCGTTGATTCGGCTCAGCGTAGGAGTTGAAGATGTCGATGATCTCATTGCGGATTTAAAACAGGCACTCATTTGAAAATTTATTTTCTGAACTTTTTTTGCTGGGAATCTTATTTTGCGCCAAATTGAGCTCATCTTCAATTGTTGCAGTGCGCGCGTTATTTGAAGTTTTATAGAATGAAAATTTTGGAGATTGTACTTCTTTAGAAATTCAGCTATCCTAGATCGGCTTTGTCAATTCTGCAGTTTGATAAGAACTTTATGTTATCGAATTCGTCAATTAATATGTCGGGAAAGTTAATTTGGTGCGGATGCATTTAAATGGAAGTAGGGGGGATAATATTGCTTTTATTGTACAAGATGAAGCATATTTTAGCAACATTCGACAAATGTACGCGTCCGAATTTTCGTAGCTTTATAATCTCAATTTTAATCAACTCTACTATCATATGACTTCTTTTCGACAATTTTGGATGATATTTTTTGGTTTTATATTATGTACCTCAGCCACGGGACAAGTTCATAATCACGCCCCAGCGGGAGAAAAATGTGGAATCAATTATTTTACGCAGCAGATGTATAATAATAATCCCGGAGCGGAGGCAGAAGCTGAAGCTGTAGGTGAAGAATTGGAAAATTTCATCCGGACATTCGATGGAAATATGCAGAAAGATGGGGAGGTATATATTATCCCTATTGTATTCCATGTTGTTCATATCAACGGTACTGAAAATATATCCGCTGCTCAAATACATTCACAGATAGACGTTATAAATGAAGATTTCAGTGCCAGTAATCCATTTTTGGGAAATGTAAATCCCCAAATGGCCGGTCTGGTTGCCAATGTGGGTTTTGAATTTCGATTGGCCCAAATTGACCCCGATGGCAACTGTACCGATGGTATCGTTCGTCTCTATGATCAGGCAACCAACAATGCGAACGACGATATAAAAACAATAGCACCGAACTGGCCCAGGAATAAATATTTAAATGTTTGGGTTGTAAGATCTATCGAAGGTTTTGGTCAGGGAACTACTTTGGGATATGCAGTTTTCCCGCAAAGTGTCAACAGCACTTCAAGCGCTTATCTCGACGGAATTGTGATGCGTTCAGATTGGGTAGGCCGGATCGGCACGGCTTCCGGAAATGATAGTGGTACCCTCTCTCACGAAATTGGTCACTGGGCCAATCTCTGTCATACTTGGGGATGTGCCGCAGAAAGCGGGGTTTCCACCAATTGTGATGTTGATGATCTGATTGAAGATACTCCGAATACTATCGGATATCCAAGCTCGTGTCCTATAAATGGAACCAGTTGCGGTACGCTTGACAATGTTCAGAATTTTATGGACTACAGCGGCTGCGCGGTTATGTTTACGCCCGGTCAGGCGCAACGGATGACATCAACAATCAATTCGTTTGTTGCCCAGCGCAATTCACTTTGGACAGAAGCCAATCTTATTGCAACCGGTGTTTTGAATACCCCGGTAATATGCGAAGCCAATTTTGTCGCCACAGGAACAACGATCATATGTTCTGGCCAGACCATAGGTTTCGAAGATTATTCTTTTAATGGAGTAGAGGAAAGATTATGGTCATTTCCAGGAGGTGCACCGTCTTCGTCATCAGCTATTTCTCCTCAGGTGGCTTACAATGCACCCGGAGTTTATCCAGTTTCACTTACAGTTTCAAATGCCCTTGGCAGCGAATCAGTTACGAAGGAAGGTTTTGTGACAGTCCTGGCGGCCGGACAGAATCAACTGCCTTACTTTGAGGGATTTGAATCGTTTACATCCTTCGAACCCAATGATCAAGGGTGGACTAGTATAAATGCGGATGGCGACAATGTTAGTTGGCAGATTAAAAATGACGTGGGATACCAAGGCGTTAAATGCGCTTTCGTGCCGGGCCGACAGAATACAGTCGGACTGGACGTCGAATTCCTGGTAAGTCCAACCTATGATTTAAGTGGAATTTCTGACAATCATTATTTTACATTTCAATATGCCCATGCCCGACGCAATGAAAATTCAGAAGATGTATTACGGGTTTGGATTTCCCGCGATTGTGGCGATACATGGAGCATCAGGAAGACTTTGAATATTTCCAACCTTCCGACGGTGCCAAATAACGTCACAGGAGTTTTTACTCCGACCACACAGGATCAGTGGGCAGAGGTGATTATTGAAAATATTGTATCTGTGTTTTGGAATCCGGAATTTAGGATTCGTTTCGAATTCGAAAGTGAATCGGGGAATCATATTTATATTGACAATATCAATATGACTGATGCTGCGCTAAACATTGGAGAAATTGAGGCACTTTCGGTCTTGAGTATTTACCCAAATCCCGGAGCAGGAATGATCAATATGAACTACGAGTTGGAAAAGTCGATGGAAATGTCAATTGAAATATTGGATATGACCGGTCGTGTGATACAATCCGTATTTAGCGGAATGAAATCTTCTGGAAACCAAATTGAGACGCTTGATGTTAGCCAGTTTGCTACGGGGGTTTATTTGGTACGCATTGTAGCAGATGGCCAGCAAATTGCGCGCAGAATTTCTGTGATGTAAGCTCCAAAAAAAAATCGTTGAAAACAATGACCGGAATTTATCATATTCTAATTGTATTTAGCCTCTTTTCGATGCTCACAGCAGCAGCAGTGGCCCAGAATACGGAAATAGTTGACCCTGTGATTGCGCCTTGCCATACCTATCTCATGCAGGAAGCTTTATTTGAAGCCAATCCTGAATTGAAAATAGAAGCTGAGGCAGCCCGTCTCAAACTGGAGGACTTTACCAGAGCGTTTGCCCTTTCACCGCGACAAAAGGATGGTGATCCCATTATTATTCCTGTCGTATTTCATATAATACACAACAATGGAACAGAAAATATCTCTGATGAGCAGGTAAGAGATTGTATCCGGGTTTTGACGGAAGATTTCAATGCCGGCAACCCTGAGTTGCCTTCTGTGAACCCCACTTTTCAGGGCATTATCGGCAATGTAGGAGTCGAATTTCGTCTCGCTCAGTTGGACCCGGATGGTAACTGTACAAATGGCATCGTGCGTGAAGAGAGCTTACTGACCAATTCTGGTGGCGAAAATCTGAAGATCGTATCACCCATTTGGGATCGACAAAGCTACATGAATGTATGGGTGTGCCGCACCATAGCCAGTGGTGCGGCCGGATATACTTTCAATCCTGTCTCAATGAGCGGTGCCAGTGGGGATGAAACTGACGGTATTGTGGTAAGATCCGATTATGTGGGTGCCATTGGATCTTCCAATCCTGGTCGCTCCCACACCATGTCACACGAAGTAGGTCACTGGGTGAACCTGGCGCATACCTGGGGCCCAACAAATGAGCCAGGTGTGGCGACCAATTGTGAAATAGATGACTTCGTTCTGGATACACCAAACACAATGGGTGCCTTCGGATGCAATATGAACGGCATGTCTTGCGGAGTACAGGAGAATGTAGAAAACTACATGGACTACTCAAGTTGCAGCAAAATGTTTACATCCGGACAAGCCGAGCGCATGCTGGCGTCTTTTAATTACATCGTTTCATTCCGATCAAGTTTATGGACGCCTCAGAATCTAATTGAAACTGGCGTTGTCGGTCCAGGCAATTTATGTTTGGCAGACTTCAGATCAACGAGTCTCCCAATCATCTGCGAGGGTTCATCGTTGACTTTCGAAGATATGTCATACAATGGTGTTACGACCTATCAATGGTCGTTTGAGGGTGGTGTACCTGCAAGTTCAGTTGATCCTTCTCCCGAAGTATCCTGGAATACACCAGGCGATTATACCGTCACGCTGACTGTAAGCAATTCTGGTGGAACCATTGATACTGTAAAAACAGATTATGTTCGCGTGCTTGAAAGTTCCGAATATACCGTTCCTTATTCTGAAGGTTGGGAAGGATATGCAGGCCTGCAGTCCGATCAGCATAATTGGAGCGCTGTTCCGCCTGTAGAGGGTGCAAAAGGTTGGGAGCTTTACTCAAATGCTTCATATTCAGGAAGTCAAAGCGTGCGGGTGTGGGGCAGATTAAATCCAGACAATGTCTACGCCGATCTCATCAGTCCTACATTTGATTTGTCTGCCGTTTCACCCAATGCGGTGCTACATTTCAGATATGCTTATACACGCCGCAATGGCGAAAGCGCCGATGTGTTGCGTGTGATGGCATCATCGAATTGTGGCGATACCTGGAGCGTGCGGCAAACGATTTCTGGAAACAGTCTACCAACCATTCCCAACAACGTAACAGGTCAGTACATACCGCAAAGTCAGGATGACTGGGAATTGGTGGAAATTGATAACCTATCGGGTACTTTTTTACAGGAATCTGTTTTAATTCGGTTTGAATTCAAAAGCTTTAATGGTCAGAACATTTACATTGACGATATCAACCTTTTTGATCCTGCTACGGTAGGACTGGAAGAAATATCGTTTCTGAACCAACTCATTATTTTTCCAAATCCGGCAACTTCTGAAACCAATGTGACCTTCGCTATGGACCGCGCGGCTGACTTGAGAATTTCTATGATAGATATGACCGGAAGACAGCTCAAAACATTTTACTCCGGGACAGTCCCTTCCGGAAAACATACACAAAATTTGAACGTTTCCGGTTTTGCATCTGGAATGTATTTGATTCGCATCGAATCTGGAGGAGAACAGGTGACCCGCAGATTTTTAATCAATAACCAATAGTCTAATTTTATCTATTCCGACCTTCTGAATTTCAATAAATTAATATGAAGAAATATCTGTTTTTACTTGCGACGGCAAGCACTCTGTCAGTTTTAGGCCAAAATTATAATGAGAAAGGCGAGGAACTTCTCGTGAAGTGCCACACCACTCAGATGCAGGAGGCACTTTTTTTGCAAAATCCTGATCTCAAACAACAGGCGGAGTTTTACGAGGCACAACTCGAAGAGTTTACCAAAAATTTTGCAAAGGAAAATATCCAAAAAGATGGAGATATATTTATAATACCCGTTGTTTTTCACATTGTACACAATTATGGGGATGAAAATATTTCGGCCGCGCAGATTGAAGATGCCATCCGCGTAATGAACGAGGACTTTTCTGCTCAAAATTCAGACGTTAACTCGGTAAACCCTGCATTTCAGGATATTGTGGCCAACGTCGGAGTTGAGTTTCGGCTTGCTCAAATTGATCCGCAGGGTAATTGTACCAATGGTATCGTTAGAACCGTAAGTACTCTGACCAACTCCGGCGGTGAAAACCTGAAACAAATTTCACCGATCTGGAATCGCTCTAAATATATGAACGTTTGGGTTTGTAAAACCATCGAAAGTGGCGCAGCGGGTTATACGTACTATCCTTCTGCTTTGTCTGGGCCGTTTGGACAGACAAATGATGGAATTGTGGTTCGATCAGATTATGTGGGTGCCATTGGTACTTCGAGTTCGGGTATTTCCCATACTTTAACGCACGAGGTGGGTCACTGGATTAATTTACCACACCTTTGGGGTGACTCAAATGATCCTGGTTTGGCTTCCAACTGCAATATAGACGACGGTGTAGCAGACACTCCCAACACCATCGGATGGAGCAGTTGTAACATCAATGGACAATCCTGCGGATCACTCGACAACGTTGAAAATTACATGGAATATGCTTTTTGCAGTAAAATGTTTACAGAAGGCCAAAAGACGCGTATGATTGCAGCTCTCAATAGCAACGTGGCTTCAAGAAACAATTTATGGCAAAATCAAAATCTGATCTCTACGGGGGTTTTGAATGAGGCAGCGTTGTGCGCTGCGGAATTTTCTGCAAATGAACGTGTAATTTGTATTGGAGGAGAAATCACCTTTAGTGATTTATCATTCAACAATGTGGAATCACGCGACTGGACATTCGAAGGAGGTTCTCCGGAATCCAGTACCGAAGACACCCCCATAGTAACATACACTATTCCTGGGTTATACGCTGTCACTTTAGCCGCCTCTGACGGTGAAAATATCGAAACAGAATTGAAAACAGATTATATACGGGTGATGGATACATCAGTGGTAGCATCACCTTTTGTGGAGGGGTTTGAGGACATTCCAGCATTTAATGAATCGTTTGAAGATTTCTGGTTTACAGACAACCAAACTGGTAATATTGATTGGGAAGTGACTGATCAGGCGGCTTATTCCGGATCTTATTCAGCTTATGTTCGAGGTCGGTATAATCAAAACCAGGCCAGCGAAATGTTGCTAAGTAAACCGATTGATCTTTCTGGTATTGATTCATTGGCAATTTTAACTTTTAAATATGCCCATGCCAGGAGGAACTCAAATTCTGACGATGTTTTGAGGGTTTGGATTTCAAGAAATTGCGGAGAATTGTGGAGTTTGAGAAGAACCATTAGTGGGAGTAGCTTACCCACCGTTGAAGGAAATGTGACTCAGGAATTTTTCCCCACTTCTCAGGATCAGTGGGAGGAAGTAACTGTATCGACGATTGTTCCTGCATTTCTCAATGCCCAATTCCGGGTGCGCTTTGAGTTTATAAGTGAAAATGGAAACAATATTTTTATTGATGATATCAATATTTTCAATGCAGCTTCGCCAACCTCAGTGGAAACGCCAAGTGTAATTGAACGAACTTTACTCATATACCCCAACCCAGCATCGGATCAGGTATTTGTGAGTCTTACCAATGCCCGCACTTCGAACACGACTATAACTTTGTTGGATATTTCTGGTAGGGAAGTAAAATCGGTACATGCAGGTACTTTGGCAATAGGAGATCACCAGTTTGAATTGAATACCAATTTACTTCCAGCTGGCGTGTATATCTTCAGGATTCAATCTGACAGGGATGGTTTGATTTCCAGAAAACTGGTGATTCAATAGTATGCAGATGAAATTGGTGTAGAGTTTTCTTTTTTACCAAGTAGAATAGCTACGCATCCCTGCGGATTCATGTCCGAATTCTCATTGCCAGTGATCTTTAGCTT
This sequence comes from Flavobacteriales bacterium, assembly GCA_038249755.1. Taxonomy (GTDB): domain Bacteria; phylum Bacteroidota; class Bacteroidia; order Flavobacteriales_D; family Cryomorphaceae; genus JBBQZU01. The sequence continues at coordinate 7,729 of JBBSDD010000033.1, forward strand.
GATGGTAAGCTGATCGGTACCGGCCAGACGGAAATCGAATATGGTTGATCCATTCTGATTTTTATTGTCATAAAGCACCTTGTTATCAGAGTCAATGACTTGAAATTCAACCCCGACGAGCATTGGATGATGGCAAATCATGAGCCTGTAATCGACTCCCCCGTAAAAGGTAGTGGTCATCTCAGCTTCGTCGCCGGGCATCATTTTGGCGCCGCTAAAATTTTCGTTCATGATATACCCCTTCATGGCTTCACTGCACTGATTTTTTACAAAAATCCGGCATTGAGAAGAGGCAGTTAAAGAAGCGAACACTGCGAGGGCGCTGAAAAGTGTTTGAAGTGTTTTCATTTTAAAATGGGTATTGGTCTTAGCTGATATATCGCGTTCTTATTTCAGATATCACACGGGTGATTTCAATCAAATCTGTTTTAGAAATCTGGGTCTCTGTCTTCCCACCAATTACTGTGACACCACCTGTGGAAACAGGATCGCCCGCTGGTGATTTCGTATGAGAGACTCCGCTGAAAGCCTGATCGATGGCCGTTAAGTCAGCTACAATTTCATCAATTTGGTTATTCGTATTGTATGCTTTTACCAATTCAATGAGGTTTTGCAAAGAAAGCTTTTGGTCGGCTATCCGAATCATCAATTCGTCTGAAGGGTTATTCTCTTCCGCCGCTATTGCGGTGGAGAGATACAATCCTTCCACCCATCCTGCTGTAATTACCAATGCAGACACATGGTCCCTTCCATTTTCTTTCAGATATGCATCCAGCAAATAATAAGTTTCGGAAACGATAGTCAATAATGAATCTCTGTTGTCTACATTCGCTTCGATCCGTTCGATGGTTTCATCGTTAAAAGCTTTGGTTACGCCAAGGTTGTCAGCGAGTTTTTTGGCACATGACAGGTAAATAATGGATTCCTGATTCTGATTAAACACGCTGGCGTAACTTAAATCAGCTCCATAAATACCCAGATTCAGTGCTTTGCTTTTTGCGGTGGTGTAGTTGTGAACGTTTTTTACATCGTTCAACATTTTAACATCGTATACCGCACCTGCTTTTTTCAGCATAGATGCCATTTCCATCGGCGATGGTACAGAATAAAAAATCTCCTGAACTTTTCCTGCATTTTCAGCAGAACCAGATTCGGACTCCCCGACTGCAATCATTGAAGCTGTAATATCCTCATCTATTGGTGCGTTGTCTCCGCAACCAGCAAGACTCAGCACAAAGATGAATAGGAAGCCTGAACGAAATAAATTTTTTTGGTTGTACATATCTAAGCAGAATAGGTTCTTAACCAGAATGCGCAGTGATAATCAAAATGTGAACTCTACACAATTTTCCACCAACACCTGTTGGGGTGCTTGTACTTTCTTCTGCTTGAAATGTTACATCTTTTGTCGGGAAATTAGTGGGCCTCAAGCCAATTTTCTCCGGTGTCCATCTCCACGATAATTGGCACCTTCAGAGATGGAATGGCTTTTTTCATCTCATTTTCAATCACGGGTTTGATGACGTCCAACTCAGAAATGAGTGCGTCGAATACCAATTCATCATGCACCTGAAGCACCATTTTAGAAGCGAAGCCTTCCTTTCGGAAAATACGGTCCACATTGACCATGGCCACCTTAATCATATCGGCAGCCGATCCCTGTATGGGCGCGTTGATCGCATTTCGCTCAGCAAAACCGCGCACGGTGGCGTTGCGGCTATTGATATCGCTGAGGTATCTTCGCCTATGAAGGATCGTTTCCACGTATCCTTTTTTTCGTGCGAATGCGATGCTGTCATCCATATAAGATTTAACTCCGGGATATTTCTCAAAATAATTATCGATCAAAACGGCGGCTTCTGATCGGGAAACATTGATGCGCTGCGACAAACCGAACGCGGAAATTCCATAGATGATTCCAAAATTGACAGTTTTAGCCTGGTTGCGCATCTCCCGGGTTACTTCGGCCGGCGTGACGCCAAAAACCTTGGCAGCCGTGGCTGCATGAATATCTTCACCCGCCATAAAAGCATCGAGCATGCCTTTGTCTCCGCTCAACTCGGCAATAAGCCTCAATTCAATCTGTGAATAGTCGGCCGCAAGAATGCAGTGTTTTCCGTCTGTGGGAATAAATGCTTTTCGCACTTCGCGACCACGTTCAGTCCGGATGGGAATGTTTTGAAGATTCGGATTTTGAGAACTCAATCGGCCTGTCGCTGCCACGGCTTGCATATACGTGGTGTGAATGCGTCCATCTTTTGGATTGACCAGCGCCGGCAAAGCATCCACATACGTGCTTTTCAGTTTCGCTACCTGTCTGAAATCGAGCAGCTTTCCGACGATGGGGTGGTCGGCAGCGTGTTTTTGCAAGGTTTCTTCATTGGTGGCATATTGCCCTGTTTTTGTCTTTTTGGGCTTTTCAGCAATTTTCAGTTCTTCAAAAAGGATAATGCCCAATTGTTTTGGACTGGCAATGTTGAATTTTTTACCCGCAGCTTCGTAAATGTCTTCTTCGAGGGTTTTCGTTTGCGCTTCCAGTTCTTTGGAAATCACCGCCAGGGCATCCTGGTCAAGGGCCACACCCCGGGCCTCCATTCGGGCGAGCACCGGCATCAGCGGCATTTCAACAGTTTTAAAAAGGCTTTCAAGGCCAGATTGAGCGGCGATTTCCGGTGCAAATTTTTCATAAAGCCGCAGGGTGATATCGGCGTCTTCACCGGCGTAAACTGCCACTTCCTTTATGTCAATATCCCGCATGCTTCCCTGATTTCTGCCTTTTTTCCCGATAAGGGACTCAATAGAAATAGGTCGGTATTGCAAATATGTTTCTGCGAGTTCGTTCATGTTGTGGCGCATGTCGGGCTGGAGGAGATAATGGGCGAGCATGGTGTCAAACATTTCACCTTTTACCTCCAGGCCATGCCAATGCAATACTGTGATGTCGTACTTCAGGTTGTGGCCAATTTTGAGAATGGATTCACTTTCGAAAAATGGGCGGAAGTCGTCAAGAATAAATTTGGCGGCAGCCGGATTTTCAGGAATGGGTACATAATAAGCCACGCCGGGCTTCCATGAAAAAGACATGCCGACGAGATTGGCCTGATTGGCATCTACCGATGTGGTCTCGGTATCGAAACACACCTTCTTTTGTTTCATCAGATCTTTGATGAAGGTTACCCGTTTATCGCGTGTTTCGATCAGTTTGTAGTCAGCGGTTTCCGCCGAAAACTCATTCATGGCCGTTGTGGGTGCAGGCGTGGAAGTTTCAGTTCCGATTGAAAACAGGTCCATTTGCTCACCAGAGCTCACAGCCATTTTTTCGCCCAATATACGTTCTGCCAGCGTCCTGAATTCGAGCACGGCAAACAGTTCGCGCAACGCCTCTGCATTGGGTCGTTCGTATGCGAGTTTTTCAGGATCAAAATCCACGGGCACATCGAGGCTGATGGTCGCAAGGGCTTTCGAAAGGATGGCCTGATCGGCAAATTTGATCACGTTTTCTTTGAGCTTGCCTTTGAGTTTGTCGGCATTTGCGATAAGCCCTTCCACGCTGTCAAAATCTTCCAGAAGTTTTTTTGCGGTTTTCTCACCGATGCCCGGTATGCCTGGAATATTGTCAACGGCGTCGCCCCACAAACCCAGCATATCGATCACCTGTTCAGTTCTTTTGATTCCAAAACGATCACAGACCTCTTTTATGCCCCACAATTCCGTCGGGTTTCCCTGTCGGCCCGGTCTTATAATTTTGATATGATCGGTAACCAATTGTCCGAAATCCTTATCAGGCGTGACCATGAAAACATCATAACCTTCTTTTTCTGCTCTTTTTGCGATGGTACCGATGACGTCGTCCGCTTCGAAACCTTCCATTTCCAAAATCGGAATATTAAAGGCTTCCACGATTTGGCGGATGTAGGGAATGGAAATTTTTATGTCGTCAGGAGTTTCCTGGCGATTTGCTTTGTATGCCGGGAAGGTATCATTGCGGAATACCGGACCGGAAATGTCAAAAGCCACCGCAATGTGGGTAGGGCTGTAATTGCGGATTACTTCTACCAGCGTATTGGTAAAGCCAAACATGGCTGACGTGTTCAGTCCCTGTGAGGTGACGCGGGGAGCCCGGATGAATGCGTAGTATGCGCGATAAATCAGGGCATAGGCATCGAGAAGATAGAGGGTGGGACGTTGACTGCTCATGAAGAATTCTTTGGGCGTCGAAGATACGCAAAGCCCAAAGTTTACCGCAGTCCGGACCTATTCAGTATGAAAACTTGTTCCTTCCGGCGTGTCTTTCAGAGTGATTCCCAGCTTGCCAAGTTCCTCACGAATCTGATCGGCAGTGGTGAAATCCCTGTTCAGTTTGGCCGATTTGCGCAATTTGATGATCAAATCCATCAATCCCGGCGTTTTGTCATGATCACCGGCCGCCGATTCTGAATCTTTTGTAAAACCAAGTACCTGAAAA
>JBBSDD010000034.1:0-12143 GCA_038249755.1 Flavobacteriales bacterium
AAGACAATTCGAAAAAATCAATTCTCCGCTTAATCACCTGCCCCCAAAAGACCTCTTCGTTTCGGGTCAGCACCTATTGGATCACCTCGAAGCCTTCCGGCAAATATCGATCGGAACCGATAGCGATGCTGCGGCTTTGAAATTCGAATACGCGCAAAGCCCCCAGCCGGCTTTTCAAAAAAACTTCGATCTGCTGATCAAAAAGCTGGCTGAGAACCACAAAAAAGGTTTTGCCAATTTCATTTTTTCGGGAAACCCCAAACAGATCGAGCGGCTCGAAACAATTTTTGAAGACCTGAATGCCGAGGTGAAATTTACACCCATCTTTCAGGAAATCGCTGAAGGCTTTTCTGATCAAACCCTCAAGCTTTGTTGCTACACCGACCACCAGATTTTCGAACGGTATCACCGGTTTTATCTGAAAGAAGGATTTAAGAAAAACAAGGAAGCGCTGACCATCAAAGAGCTGAGCAGCCTGATGCCCGGCGATTTTGTGACCCATATTGACCATGGTGTTGGCAAGTTTTCCGGACTGGAAAAAATCGATGTAAACGGGAAAGAACAGGAAGCCATTCGGTTGATTTACCGTGACAACGACATCCTCTATGTCAGCATCCACAGTCTTCACCGCATCACCAAATACAGCGGAAAAGATGGGGCCGAACCCTCCATCAACAAGCTCGGCAGCGGGGCCTGGGCCAAAGCAAAATCAAAAGCCAAATCGCGGGTAAAACAGATCGCGTACGACCTGATCAAGCTCTACGCCGAGCGAAAGGCAACACAGGGATTTGCGTTTTCGCCAGTTAATTATATGCAGACCGAACTCGAGGCATCTTTCATGTACGAGGATACCCCCGACCAGGAAAAAGCCATCATCGCGACCAAACAGGACATGGAAGCCAGCTATCCCATGGACCGCCTCGTGTGCGGCGATGTGGGTTTCGGTAAAACCGAAATCGCCATCCGGGCAGCTTTCAAAGCCGTTTGCGACAGCAAGCAGGTCGCCATTCTGGTTCCCACCACAATCCTGTCGTTGCAACACTACAAAAATTTCAGTGAGCGCCTCCGTGATTTTCCCTGCAAGGTGGCTTATCTCAATCGTTTCCTTCCGGCAAAAAAACAAACCGAAACCCTCAAACAACTGGCAGAGGGAAAAATCGATATCATCATCGGCACCCACAAACTCGTTGGAAAACAAGTCAAATTCAAAGATCTTGGTTTGCTCGTAATCGATGAAGAGCAAAAATTTGGCGTGGGTGTCAAGGACAAGCTGAAGACTATGAAGGCCAATGTCGATACCCTTACGCTGACGGCCACGCCGATTCCCCGTACGCTGCAATTTTCTCTCATGGGTGCGCGCGATTTGAGCATCATCAACACGCCACCCCCAAACAGATTTCCGGTGCAAACCGAGCTCTTTACTTTCAATGAAGAGATCATCCGCGACGCGGTGAGCTACGAGGTGAGCCGGGGCGGACAGGTCTTTTTTGTCAACAACAAAATTGGCAACATCAAAGAAATTGCCGGGATGATTCAGCGGTTGTGCCCGGAAGTGCGCATCGCGATCGGACACGGACAGATGAACGGAGACCAGCTTGAAAAAGTGATGACCGATTTTGTGGATGGCGTTTACGACGTTCTCGTCGCCACTACAATCATCGAGTCGGGAATCGACATTTCCAACGCCAATACCATCATCATCAACGATGCCCACGAATTTGGGTTGAGTGATTTGCACCAGCTGCGCGGCCGTGTAGGAAGAAGCAATAAAAAGGCATTTTGCTTCCTCATCGCGCCACCGCTGTCTATGGTATCGACCGAAGGTCGGAAACGTCTTCAGGCCATCACCCAGTTTTCCGATCTCGGAAGCGGGCTCAATATCGCCATGCGCGATCTGGACATCCGCGGGGCGGGAAACCTGCTCGGAGGCGAACAGAGTGGTTTTATCAACGATCTGGGCATTGAGACCTATCAGAAAATTTTGGATGAAGCCGTACGCGAGCTCAAAGAAACCGAGTTTCGCGATTTATATGTGGAAGAGCGCGAAAAATTGGGCGACTACGTCAGCGATTGTGTTTTGGAAACGGACCTCGAAATCCTCATTCCCGATCACTACATCACCGACATTGCCGAAAGGCTGAGCATATACCGTGAGCTCGATAACCTCGATAGTGATACACAACTGGAAGAATACAGAATCAAACTCAAAGACCGTTTCGGAAATATTCCGGAACAAACAGAAGCATTGCTGGATACCATTCGCCTGCGGTGGCTGGCAAAAGAAATTGGTTTTGAAAAACTCACCCTGAAGAATGAAAGTATGATTGGCTTTTTTGTGGCCAATCAGGAGTCTGTGTATTACCAGAGTAAATCTTTCACGAAAGTGCTGGACTTCATCAAACACAACCCGGCGGGATACAAGATGTACGAAAAAAATGGCGGGTTGCGTCTGTCAAAAAACCATATAAAAGATATACTTTCGGCTATTCACGCGCTAAATCCAATATTGTCCGGCACGCCCCAATTGGCGTAAAAGTTATAAATCCGGTTAGAAAAATGCTTTGGCATATGCTTTGCCTGTGAGGCTATTGAAAATCAAGTATCATGAAAAAGTCCATCTTTCTTTTTGTTTTGGCCGGTATGATTTCCTCTATGGTTTTTTCACAAACGCGCCGTGAACGGGGTGTGGTGATTGTTCAGGAACGACGCGGTGTGACTTTATCCGGAGGCTTACAGGTGGCGGTGCCCAAAGGCGAATTTGCAGACAACTATGCCGGATTGCCTTTTGGTGTGAATGCGGCCCTGTCCATCCCGCTGCTAAATCTGCCTTTTGAAATTGGTGGCGGATTCGTTTGGAACCGGATGGGCCGCTCCAACCAATCGGTTGATATCAAGAATAATCTATCCAATTTTGACGATCCGGGAAAACTCGAAGTGAATGGAAATGCATATACCTATCAAATTCACGGCCGGTTGCGGCCTTTTAACGGGAGATTTCGCCCCTATGGTGAAGTTTTTGCGGGGGTGCGAAATTTTAGCATTCGATCTTCGCTCGAGCTCGACAATGTCAATCAGGGTTCGGGTGATTTACTGGAGCGCGATTTTACTTTTCTGGCAGGCTATGCTATCGGCGCGAAATATGAACTGACACCCGGAATATTTTTAGAAGCGAGGTTTGATTCTCAGGCTGGCAGCCGGGCTACTTATGTCGATCCGGAATCAGTGGAAATCAATACGGACGGGAGCTTTAGATATGATACGCAGTCTTCGCGCACCGACCAGTGGGCGATATCCGTTGGTGTTGCTTTTAGCCTGTAGCCCTGATCGCATCGACTGGCTCCATGCGGGCGGCCATGAGCGCAGGTACGATGCCGGATATCAATCCGATCGACACAGAAAATCCCAGACCTATCAACACATTTTCCAGAGAGAGCACCAGCTCAAAACCTGTGGCACCAGTCACCACCAGCGTGGTGATGAAAATGAGAATAAGTCCGATGGCGCCTCCAATCAAACATAACATCACAGATTCGAAGAGAAACTGAAAGAGGATAAATCCCCTTTTTGCCCCGAGCGCCTTTTGAATGCCGATGATTCCCGTGCGCTCCCGCACCGAAACAAACATGATATTGGCAATGCTGAATCCACCGACGAGTATGGAAAATCCACCAATAATCAGTCCCGCAATATTCAGAAAAGCAAAAGATTGGTCGAGGAGGTTGCTCACCATACTCGATTTGTTGAGGGCAAAATTCTTTTCCTCTCCGGGACGCAACATACGTATGCTGCGCATCGTCACCAAAGCTTCATCTTCCATGGCCTTGAATGAAACCATCGGTTTCGGTTTCATAGCCAGCTGGGTGTTTGATTCGTTGACATTCAATATACTTCTTGCAAAAGTCACCGGAATAATGGTCCATTCATCCGTTCCGTTGCCCATGATGCTCTGTCCCTCTTTCTTCAGGACACCAATTACCGTTGCCCGGTAACCACCGATTTTAATTGTTTTGCCCAGAGGCTCTTCCAAACCGAAGAGTCGCGAAGCCACTTCGTATCCGAGCAGACAGACCCTTGCATTTCCATCAAGTTCGGAATTGGAAAACATGCGTCCTTTGCCAATGGTCACCGAAATGAAGTTTTCGAATCCGGAAGAAGCTGCGACAACATCTACCCGTTCGGCGCTGCTTCTTCCATACTTTAGGGTACGTTGCGCTGACGCAAAAAAGGTAACAGCCCGCGCAGTGGTCATCCGTTCGCGCATTTTGGCTGCCTCCGTAAAAGTAACAGGAGGCCGTTGCATATATTTCCACCATGCGTATTCTTTATCATCTGGTTCAGGGCCCCAAGGCATTCTTTCGATGAAAATGGCATCCTCGCCCAGAGTGGCAAAAGAACTTCGGATGCTGCGCTCCATGCTGTCTACCAGGGTAAATACCGAAATGATCGCAAAAATACCAATGGTGATTCCCAGGAGTGAGAGAAATGTGCGCAGCTTATTGGTTCGCAAGGCATTTAACGCAAAAAGCGATCCTTCAACAACCAATCTGAAGAATACAGGGAGTTTAAACATGGAACCGAAACTTCATTGAATTGCCAAATGTACCCTTGATTGCAGGAATCTCTTTACCGCCTGTGTAAAAAAAGGTTTATCGACTGTTATTAACACTCTGTCGTATTTTTCAACACCGACAAGAATGAGCCCGCCAAATGCGCCTTTTAACCAATTTTTCTTGTTAACATTGTGCATATTCTCTCCCCCTTAATCCAATCGATTTGACACGTATAAAATCTGCGCTTATCTCCGTATTTCACAAGGACCATTTGGAGCCCATTATACGGAAACTGCATGCGTTAGAAGTAACTTTATACAGCACCGGAGGTACAGAAAAGTTTATTCAAAGTTTGGAAATTCCTGTGATTCCTGTAGAAGATCTCACGAATTATCCAAGCATACTCGGCGGTCGCGTAAAGACGCTGCATCCAAAAATTTTCGGTGGCATCCTTGGACGACGCGAAATCCAAGAAGATGTGGCGCAACTAGAATCCTACGAGATTCCGCCGATCGATCTGGTCGTGGTTGACTTATACCCCTTTGCGGAAACGCTGATGGCTGGTGCTTCTGATGAAGACATCGTCGAAAAAATAGACATCGGTGGCATATCCCTTATTCGGGCTGCCGCCAAAAACTTCCAGGATGTGGTAATCATTCCCGGAATGGAATACTATCCGGACTTGCTTCACATCCTAGAAGAACAAAATGGTGAAACGAGTCTGGCTGACCGCAAAAAAATGGCCGCTGCTGCTTTCGACATCAGTTCACATTACGATGCGACGATTTATGGTTATTTCAGCCAAGATTTTGAAGCGCCTTCGCTCAAAGTAAGTGCATCCGAATTTGAAAATCTGCGCTACGGCGAAAATCCGCATCAAAGAGCCCGCTACTACGGCAATTTTGATGACGTTTTTGATCAGTTTCACGGAAAAGAACTTTCTTACAACAACCTGCTCGATATCGACGCGGCCGTGCATTTGATGGATGAATTCAAAAAGGAACCTCCCACTTTCGCGATACTCAAACACAACAATGCCTGTGGTTTGGCGACCAGACCAACATTGAAAGCGGCGTACCTCGCAGCCCTGGAATCTGATCCTCAATCGGCATTCGGAGGCGTACTGATTTGCAATACGCCCATGGATTTGGCGACAGCCGAAGAAGTGAATAAACTTTTCTGTGAGGTGGTGATTGCACCCGAATTTGACGAAGTGGCTTTGGAGATTCTCAAAACCAAAAAGAATAGAATTATACTGAAGCAGCACCTGGTGGAATGGCCCTCTGTGATTTTGCGCTCAGCACTCAACGGTATACTCTGGCAGGAACGCGATGAAATGACCGACCACAGCGGACAGTTTGATTTTGTGACCTCCACGGTGCCCGATGAAGCAGAAATCGCTGATCTCGAATTTGCATCAAAAATCTGCAAACACACCAAATCAAATACGATTGTACTCGCCAAAAACAGGCAATTGATTGCCAGTGGAACAGGTCAAACGTCGCGGGTAGATGCCCTGACGCAAGCCATCGAAAAAGCAAAAATTTTTAATCTCGATTTACGTGGAGCTGTTATGGCTTCGGATGCCTTCTTTCCCTTTCCCGATTGTGTGGAGATAGCTCATAAAGCAGGTATCGGAGCTGTGATTCAACCAGGGGGTTCGATAAAAGATGAACTTTCGTTAAAGTACTGTAACGAAAACGGCATCGCAATGGTATTTACAGGTACAAGACACTTTAAGCACTAATTTCGCACTGAAAAATTACAATGGGCCTCTTTAACTTTTTTACCCAGGAAATTGCCATCGACCTTGGCACCGCAAACACCCTGATCATCTACAATGATAAAGTGGTGGTGGACGAGCCGTCGATCGTCGCAAAGGATCGGACCACCGATAAAATAATCGCCATAGGGCGAATGGCCCAACAAATGCATGGAAAAACCCATGAAAACATCAAAACGATCAGGCCATTAAAAGATGGTGTTATCGCTGATTTTCAGGCAGCCGAAGCCATGATACGCGGGATGATCAAAATGATCAAACCGGGAAGAACTTTTTTCACACCCTCACTTCGGATGGTTATCTGTATTCCTTCCGGAATCACAGAGGTGGAGAAACGGGCTGTGCGAGATTCCGCTGAGCACGCAGGCGCCAAAGATGTATACCTCATACACGAACCCATGGCAGCTGCCATCGGAATTGGAATTGATGTCGAGGAGCCGATGGGCAATATGATTATTGACATTGGCGGCGGTACAAGTGAAATAGCTGTAATCGCTTTGGGTGGTATAGTTTGCGACAAAAATATCCGCGTAGCTGGTGACGAATTTACCAGCGACATTGAAGAATACATGCGCCGTCAACACAACATCCTTGTGGGTGAACGCACGGCAGAACAAATCAAAATTGAAGTGGGTGCTGCCTTGCCCGAACTCGATGATCCACCAGAGGATTTTGCCGTACGCGGACGTGACCTTATGACTGGAATTCCGAAAGAGATACACGTATCTTATCAGGAAATTGCGCATGCCCTGGACAAGTCCATTTCGAAAATTGAAGAAGCCATTATGAGCGCCTTGGAGCAAACTCCACCCGAGCTTTCTGCCGATATTTACCGCACAGGAATATACCTGGCCGGTGGTGGATCGATGCTGCGCGGATTGGACAAGCGCATTTCCATGAAAACAAAATTGCCTGTGCACATCGCAGAAGACCCTTTGCGTGCTGTGGCCCGCGGAACTGGAATTGCTTTGAAAAATATCGGCAGATTTCAATTTCTCATGCGTGAATAAACCCCTTGACCTAAAACTCACCAATGCGGAATTTTATCCAATTTCTGGTTAAATACCACATTTTCCTTTTTTTCCTTGTTTTACAGGTTCTCTGCTTCTGGCTTATTTTCAGAAACAATACCTTTCACGAAGCAAGTTTTGTAAATTCTTCAAACCGCGTGGTCGGCACACTGCTCACCTACAAAAGCAATCTATCTGTGTATATCGAACTGCAGCGCGTAAACGACGAACTCTCTGCTGAAAATGAAGAGTTGAGGAATATGCTCACAGGCACATTTGTGAATGTAAATGATCATTTTGTGATGATAAATGATACTTTGCGGGAACGCAAATACCGTTATAAATCTGCTCAGGTGATAAACAGTTCCATCAACAAACAATTGAATTATCTCACCATCAACAAAGGACTTCAGGAAGGACTTTCTCCAGGCATGGGCGTCATCAACACAAATGGGTTGGTAGGCGTCGTCAAGGATGTCTCCGAACATTTCAGTACGGTGATTCCCATCATTAACCTGAGTTTTACGGCCAGCGCCGAATTAGAACGCACCGGTAGTTTTGGTCTGTTGCGCTGGGATGGGAAAAATCACCGCTATGCCATGCTCAATGACATTCCCGGACATGTTGATGTCCGCAAAGGGGATACCCTTGTGACGCGAAGTGCCTCGGGCATCTATCCGCGCGGTATCCAAATCGGAACAGTGGCGAAAGTAGAGCAAAAAGACGGGAGTAATTTTCACCAAATAAGAGTTTTGTTGAACAATGATTTTGGCCGGTTGCGTTATGTGTATATTGTAGACAACCTTCTTAGGGCCGAACAGGAGTTGATAGAAAGTAAAACAGAGCCGAATGGTCAATGATATAGCCGGAAATATCGGTCGCTTCATTGTATTGGTTCTACTTCAGGGACTCATTCTCAACGATGTAAATCTTTGGCAGGGAATGGCGATACCTTATCTCTACCTGCTATTCTTTTTAATGTTGCCGATTGCACTACCACAGTGGGCAGAATTGCTCATCGGCCTCGTTTGCGGTCTCGCCATTGACATGTTCACCAATACCCTTGGTATTCATGCCTCTGCATGCGTTTTGCTGGCATTCACCAGACCACAGCTGCTGCGGGCCATTGCACCGCGCGATGGTTACGAGTTCGGTCAACGTCCTACATTGAGTGACATGGGCATGTCCTGGTTTTTAAAGTATTCTGTCGTTTTGATTTTCATCCATCATCTCTGGCTGTTTTTCCTGGAGGTGTATTCTTTCAATGGATTTTTCACTACACTGTTGAGGGTTGTCTTAAGTGGAGGGTTTACATTTATTTTGGTACTGCTCTGCCAGTATCTTTTCTTTTCCAGAAGGACCACCAGCTACTTATGAACGTCAGCGATCGTAAATTCGTCATTATCCTCATCTTCCTGACTGTTGGTGTACTTTTCCTGCTCCGCTTGTTTTACCTGCAGGTCGTAGATGATCAATGGAAAATTAAGGGGGCGAATGCTTCAGAAAGAATCATAACCGAGTATCCGTCGCGCGGTTTGATATTTGACAGAACCGGAAAAATCGTTGTAGCCAATACAGCAGTCTACGACCTCATGGTAATTCCGAAAGATGTAAAGAATATTGATACCCTGTCCTTTTGCGTGTTGCTTGGCATAGATACCACAGAATACAGAATCAGGATTAATGCTGCGAGAGCATATAGTCGTTATAAACCCACTGTTTTTGAGAAACAAATACCCGCAAGTGACTACGTGCGTATAGCAGAAAATATTCATCGCTATCCGGGATTTTATGGTCAGCCGAGAACCCTGAGGTACTATCCGGGATCCGTAGCTTCTCACAGTGTGGGATATGTAAGTGAGGCAACCCCGAAAACGATTGAATCAAATCCATACTACAAACCTGGAGATTACATTGGCGTCAATGGGGTGGAAAGCATTTACGAAGAAGCTCTTCGTGGGCGCAGAGGTAAAAGATTTGTGCTGGTAGATGTACACAACAATATCAGAGGTTCTTTTGCCGATGGTAAATTTGACACTTTGGCGGAAGCCGGCAAAAATCTGACCAGTACCATAGACCTGGAATTGCAGAAATACGGCGAAATTCTCATGCAGGGCAAGCGGGGTAGCATCGTGGCTATTGAGCCTTCCACCGGTGAGATTCTCTGCATGGTGACCAATCCGGGCTATGATCCCAACCTGCTCGTGGGCAGGGTACGTGGGCCCAATTACACCGCGCTGAATGCAGACACGCTCAAACCACTTTTCAACAGGTCTTTGATGGCCCAATATCCACCCGGATCAACCTTTAAACTTTTGCAAGCCCTGATCGGCCTTCAGGAAGGGGTCATTGATGAACATACCCAATTCAGCTGTCATGGAGGTTATTTGTTTGGTGGTAGAATTCGCCCGAAGTGCCACCCTCATTCATCACCGGTAGACCTGTCCTATTCCATTTCTACCAGTTGCAATTCTTACTACAGCAACGTCTTCAAACGTATTTTAAATAAGTATCCCACCACTTCGGAAGGTTATGATGTATGGCGAAATTACATTACCAGGTTCGGTTTGGGGTCGCGCCTCAATGTCGATCTGACCGCAGAAGTTAAAGGATCGGTGCCTCAAAGCGCTTACTACGACAAGGTTTACGGAAAAAACCGTTGGAATGGTCAAACCATACTTTCACTCGCCATCGGGCAGGGTGAGTTGGGAGTCACCCCTGTTCAAATGGCCAATTTCGTCACCGTAATTGCCAACAGGGGATGGTATTACACGCCCCATTACATCCGGGAAATAGATGGCGAGCCAATTTCAGACACCACTTACACCACCAAAAGAATTACGGGTATCGATGCCGTGCACTTTGAAAAAGTGGTGGATGGCATGTACCGCGTAGTCGAAGGTGGCACAGGAAGAGGTGTTCGATTCAGTCCCGACATAGAAGTGTGCGGAAAAACTGGTACAGCTGAAAATCCCCATGGCAAAGACCATTCTATATTTATCGCTTTTGCACCCAAGGAAAATCCGAAAATCGCCATGGCTGTTTACGTAGAAAATGTGGGATTTGGATCGACCTGGGCTGCGCCAATCGCCAGTTTGATGATGGAGCAATATCTTACAGATACCATTTCCCGCCCGCTGATCGAAGAACGGATGATCAATGCCAATCTGATAAAACCTGCACTGTGAGCAGGAAAGGCAATATTGTCCAAAATCTTGACTGGTTTTCGGTAATCATTTATCTGACTTTGTTGCTCATGGGCTGGTTCAATATTTACTCGGCCAGTTACAATCCCGAACATAGTTCGATTTTTGACACTTCTCAAGAGTATGGGAAGCAGTTTATCTGGATCACAACCGCCTGCCTCATTGCTTTTATTACCATGCTATTTGATGGAAATTTCATCCGACGAATATCTCCTTTTGTATATATTGTCACCACCATACTCCTTATCCTCGTGCTGATCGTCGGTAAAGAAGTGAATGGAGCCAAGGCATGGTTTGGATTTGGGAGTTTTGGAATCCAACCCAGTGAATTTTCCAAATTGGGAATCAGCCTGATGCTGGCATATTACCTCAGTCAATTGAACATCAAAATAGAAGACATACGCACAAAATTGGTTTCTGCTGCGATTATTACATTTCCGGCATTGCTCATTATGTTGCAACCGGACACAGGCACGGTGCTGGTATTTGCTGCCTACGTGCTTGTGCTCTACCGGGAAGGCCTTTCTGGAAACATACTTTTGCTTGGCCTGCTGGCCATGATATTGTCTGTTCTTTCGTTGATTCTGGCATCTACTTCCGTGAATTTTCTCTGGTTTGAAACGCCGATCACCGGACAGTACGTACTGATGATTTTCATCGTTTTGATCTCAATAGCCATTTTTTTCATCATACGGCGGGTTATGATGCCCCGTTTCCGGAAAAGAAACTACGTGCTGCTGATCGGCACCGCTCTGGGGAGTTTACTATTTATTGCCACCCTGGATCAAACTTTTGAGAATGTGCTGGAACCCCACCAAAAAATCCGGATCAATATTCTACTTGGACTTGCTGAAGATCCTCAAGGCGCCGGATATAATGTAAAACAATCACAAACGGCTATTGGCTCCGGTGGATTTTCCGGAAAGGGATATCTGGAAGGCACGCTAACAAAGTATAAATATGTTCCAATGCAGAGCACAGACTTCATTTTTTGTACGATTGGTGAGGAATGGGGCTTTTTGGGAAGCCTAACTGTTGTCGGATTGTTCCTTACACTGATGATCAGACTGGTGATTATCGCCGAGCGTCAGAAGTCATCATTTACCCGCATTTATGGATATGCAGTCGCTTGTATTTTTTTTGTACACCTGCTCATCAATATTGGAATGGCCATTGGACTGGCACCGGTAATTGGTATTCCCCTGCCCTTTTTTAGTTATGGCGGTTCGTCTTTGTGGGGATTTACCCTTTTGTTGTTTATCCTTCTTAAGTTGGATACAGAAAGGTTGGTATTGCTGCGCTGATTTTATGCGCTTCTGTCTTTGCTGCCAATAACGGCACTTCGGGCTTTGTAATCCGAGACTTACCACTCCGACAGCAGGAGGAGTCTGTCCAGTCAATTGAAAAGATGCTTCCTGACCGCCGGCAGGAGGGCGCTCCGCTCTGCAAGACAAAGCCCGGAGCTTTGTCACTCCGACAGCAGGAGGAGTCTGTCCAGTCAATTCAATAGATGCTTCGCTCCGCTCTGCATGACAAAGCTCGGAGCTTTGTCACTCCGACAGCAGGAGGAGTCTATCCAGTCAATTCAATAGAT
>JBBSDD010000035.1:0-12124 GCA_038249755.1 Flavobacteriales bacterium
CATCCACGTTGCAATTGGCAGTAGAGGTGTAAGTCAAACCGGCTGAAACCACCTCGTCACCAGTAGCGTCTTTGGCCACATAGTCCGTGAAAGTGCCGTTCGGGCCACCCACT
The DNA here is from genome assembly GCA_038249755.1 of Flavobacteriales bacterium. Taxonomy (GTDB): domain Bacteria; phylum Bacteroidota; class Bacteroidia; order Flavobacteriales_D; family Cryomorphaceae; genus JBBQZU01. Next base: position 114 of record JBBSDD010000035.1, read on the forward strand.
CTCATGTTCAATTCGAAAGAGAATGTACCATCGGTAGTGATTTGAGCGATAAGGATCTGATTGGCAGCGGTTGGCCCCATAGTACCACCCAAAATTGCCCATGCACCATTGGAAGTGCTCACAACCGGACCAGCGTTCACATTATCGAATCCAGCGAATATAGATTCTCCTGGTACGAAAGTTACAATAGGAGGCACTCCAGGACCTGGGATCAAGCCATCGGCAGTAGTCAAAGGAATACCCGCCTGTGCATTGTTATTTTGAAGAAATCCATCAACATTGGCAATGGCACCGTTGGTGTCATTTGCCTTCAGAACGCCCCAAAGCCCATTGGAGCCGGCACCCATGGTCAACCATGAATCAACAAGTACGGTGTTATCACCCAATCTGATATCAGCGATGTCTTTTGGAGAAATTGCCCCGCGGTCCTCATTATTAAAGAACGAAGTAGTGGTTTCAAATCGCAGTTCGTGGGTAGGGCTTCCATACATTGTCTGTAGCTCAAAACCAGGTAAAAGGTCGATGTAGATGCGGTAAGTCACCGAACCAACAGCGAGTGACCCACCATCTGTGTCTGTAGCGTCATTGGCGTCAGATACGTAGTATCTCTCTACGATCACATTCTCCAGACCCTGGGCATCAGCAAAAGTCGCGGCGGCCAATCCAATGCCTCCGGCGAGAATGCTTTTAAGTAAGAATTTATTTTTCATTTCGTTTCGTTTTTTGGCGGTTTCAGTGCCCGGTCGTTTTATTGATGACCGGACACTTTCACCAGTTTGATTATAGTCCGCAAGAAGTGTTGAATGCGTTGTTCAACTCAAGGAAGTCATTCACATTGATTTGACCATCGCTGTTGATGTCTTCTGGGCAGTTGGCCAATGAATTGTCCACACCAAGTACTGCGGCAAGTGTCCATCCTGAAGTCCATGGAGCTTTACCGGGCTGGAAGGCCCCTTTGTAATTTGCACCACAAAAGAAATCATCAACCGGTGGAAGTGAAGTCGTGTTTACTGATCCTACGGCTGGAACCGGATTGTACGCATTGGTGATCACGTTGGTGGCTATATTGATGGTGTAGTTGAAGTCAATAACGTTGTTCTGTATTGTGTTTCCACCTGCAGCAAATGTTGCTGACGTTGCTGGTGAAGGAGCGGCAGCATTTACAGTAAGGATAGAGGTTACGCCTGCAAAGATGTTGTTGGTGATGATCAAGGTACCTGCATTGTAGTTGTCGAAAGCATCAACACGACCAGCCTCATCTGTAAGCTCGATACCTACGCTGAAATTGGTAAAAATTGAGTTGGCGATGCGTCCCTGAAATCCTTCTCGTGCCTCTACACCACGGTTTGCACCGCGACCAATGAGGGTAGTGTTGTAGATATTCGGTGAAGTGAAAGGTTGGTTACCTGAGTTAGAATCGTCGCCATCAGCCTCGAATCCTTCGTCTCCTTGTGGTGCAGCTCCCTGAAGCTGGACGCCAAACCAGAACTGGCCACGGCCTGTGTAACCATGATCAAAATCGAAATAGTCATCATTCACAGCAAAAACAGTAGCGTATTTCATGTCTACAGTTCCACCAAAAAACTCGATACCATCATCATCGTTTGCGATTACCTCAATGTATTCAAAGGACGTTCCGCGACCAACTGAACCAAGGGTAAGACCATTGATTTCGTTGTTGGCACCGATGTTGGTACCTCCATGACGAATAGACACATAACGCATAATACCTGAGTTATCATTGTCATTTCTCAAGCCTGAAGCGACAGTCTCTCCGTACGTGTTACGTGGGTCGCCTACCAAAAGACCTTCGATTGTACCTACCCCATCACCTACAGCAAGACCTCCATTGGCCTGGAGAAGGTTGTTGGAAGCGCGGCCGAGCACGATAACTCCGCCCCACTGACCACGAATGTTTACTGAGTAACTTCCATCGAGTGGATCGTTGGCATCAGTGAAAATGATTGGACAATCTTCACCACCCATGGCGAAGATCTGGCCACCTTTTGAAACAATGAGTGCATTTGAGTTTACGCCTTCGCCAAATACGCCACGGATGACAGTACCAGCCTGAATGTTCAGTTTGGCACCGCTCTGAACGTAGAGTTTCAGGTTGAGGTTGTAAGTGTTGTTACAAGTAAGGGTGGTGTTTGTACTTGTAAGGTTTCCATTGGCTTGGGCCAAAGTCGAGAGGTCCACAGAAGTACGGCTGGCCAAAGGAGGACATCCGCAACTTGTTCCGAGAGAAAGTTGGGCATTTGAAGCGGTAAATGAAGCGGCAACCACTGCGGCTGAAAGCATCCATTTGTTCATGAATAGATTTTTCATTTTGAAAAGAATTAAAAGTGAGAGGTTAATTATTTCTGCCATTTTCGGCGTGGTAAAGATTGCCACTTTCTATGCTTAAAGTCAACTGAATCACAATATCAAAATATTAAAAAACAGTTTGTTATGTGTAAACTGAATGTTCGTTCCTTGTCTATTCCTTCACATTCTCTTCACATTTAATTTGCATGAATTTCTTCTTTGTGTGGTGGTGCTGGTTGCGCGAAAGGGTGTGTTAATTTTTCTGAATCGAAACTGCGGTCAGACAGGCATAAAAAAAACCGGAGCGATATACGCACCGGTCATTTTTGGTTTTTTCGTTTTCACGAAAATGGAAAGCAAAATCAAATACTACTCCTTCACAAATCTTTTAATCATGCGGTTTTCCCCCAATTGAATTTCAATAAAGTAAATTCCGGCTGCCAACCCTGAAACTTCCAGAGTTTCCCGGACAAAATCTCCGGAGGAAATTCCAAAATTGAATTGCTTTACCGCAACAGCAAGCGGGGAATAAATGGTGACAACAACAGGCTCTGCAAAGGAAGACGTGCGGTGCAATCCCAGATGTAATTCAGATTGAGACGGATTTGGAAAAAGACTCAGTGACATCCCGCCCTCGTTTTCGGTGAGGCCTACCAGTATACAGGTTCCATCGTCTTCTGTAGCTTCAGGATTGAAATTTACCGCCAATGAGTCGGTGCAACCGAATATTTCTTCGGCATCACAAACGCCATCGCCATCTGTATCTATTATCACCAGCGCATCATTCGTCCCGTTGCAAGCCTGGCAGTTTTCCACAGGTTCAAGGCAATTTCCGGCATCAGTCGCGTTCGGGTTATAGTTGCATGCGGTCAGGCTTTGACAACCAGCGATCTCTTCGGCATCACATATGCCGTCTCCATCAGTATCGACTATCTCGAGCCCATCGTTGTTTTCATTGCATACTGCGCAATTCAAAACTGGCAAAATGCACGAACCATCATTTACGGTAGCCTCCGGATCGTAATTACAGGCATTTGGATTGATACATCCGGGAATGGATTCAAAAGAGCATGATCCGTCATCATCGGTAGCTTCCGGATTGTAATTTACAGCTTCGGGGTTGGTACAACCCGCTATTTCCTCTCCGTCGCATACGCCGTCTCCGTCCGTATCGAGCAGGTCGAGGCCATCGTTTGCAGCATTGCACAAGGAGCAATTTGCCACAGGCACAACGCAGGAGCCATCGTCTGTATTGGCCATGGGATCAAAGTTGCAGGCTGCAGGATCGAGGCATCCAGGCACAGGAACAAGCGGGTATGTAAGCCCTGCAAAAAAGAACTCTCCAGCCTGCGGATTGCTGGAAACATAGTTTTCAGCTAAGCCGCCTGACAATTCCTGGATGGCTATATTCATTGCAAAAGAAAGATCGCCGTCGGTTGTAATCTGGGCAACAAGAATACGGTTTGCCGGGGTAGGGCCTACCGTACCCCCGAGCACTGCCCATGCGCCGTTCGTAAGAGAAAAGATACTGGTAGAATTTTCATTCCCGAAAATATCCCAGGGTTGCGGGGCGGCTATAAGGGTTACGTCGGGACCTGGTCCAGGAATCAATCCATCGGCAATTGTTAACGGAATACCAGCAAGCGGGTCATCGTTTACAAGCAGGCCGCCGGCCACTCCTTCGCTCCCGCCATTGTTGTTTACCCCACCTACGATACTTCCGTTTGTGTCGTCGCTTTTTAGCACGGCCCAACTTCCGTCGGAGTCGGAGCCGACCGTAACCCATGAGTCAAGGGCTACCGTGTGCCGGTTCAGGCGGTTGTTTCGAATCTGCCTTCCTGTCGTTTCGCCCCAGTCAATGTTATTAAAGAAGGAGGTGGTTGTCGCAAAAAACAGCTCGTGATTAGCATCTCCATAAGGCGATTGCATTTTCCAGCCTTCCGCGAGGTCGATAAATATGCGGTATGTTACCGAGCCTACCGGCAAATTACCACCATCTGTATCAGCGGCATCATTGGCATCCGAGACGTAATATATCTCGACGATTACATCCTCCAGCCCCACTTGGGCGTAAGAAAAACTGAAAAGAAAAAAAAACAAAAGGGCAGATAAAAGTTTCTTCATGGTTGGGGTTTTTAAGGGGTTGATTTGGTTGTGGTTTCCAAAAAATCCTTGCTTCTAAATCGGAGTTTTTCGGAGAATATCTCTTCTCCTACAGCAGGCGTTGACACATATTTCTCCTGTTTGCCATCGGCGCGTGCCACCTGAATGTTCAGTTGAAAATCGAGACCGCCGTCTGTTGTAAGTTGAGCGATGAGAATTTTATTGGTTACAGGAAGCCCATAGGTGCCGCCCAGGGTGGCCCATGCTGCATTGGTGGTTTCAAACACATTGGTGTCAGAGGCCTGTAAAAAGTGGTACGGGTCCATACCATAAAAAACAATGTTGGCAGGTTTTCCTTCTTTCAGCCCGTCGGCCTCGCTAAGCGGAACTCCCGCCTCTGGAGCTGTGTTTTTCAGCAAACCCCCATTTATTTTTTCGCTTCCCCCGTCGTTCATCTCACCGGCTATCTTATTCCCGTCGTTGTCTTGATTTTTGGGGACACCCATATGCATGGCAGAGGCCCCACCCATAGAGAGCCATGAGTCAAGGGCCACCGTATTTTCGCGCAAGCGGTCGGGACTCACATCGTTGGCAGTCACTCCACCCCGATTGGTGTTGCTGAAGAAGCTTGTGTTTGTCGCCAATCGAAGTCCATGGTTTTCATTGCCATAAACAGACAAGAGTCTGCAGCTATCCGCGAGGTCGATATAGATGCGATACGTTACGGCGCCTTCCGGCAAACCGCGACCTCCTTTTCGATCCGTAGCATCGTCTGCATCGGCGATGTAGTAGATTTCGACCTGCACATCTTCAAGCGCATTTTGCGAAAGCAAGGAATGGCAAAAACCGAGACAGAAAAGGACAAGAATGATTGGTAAGCGGAACGCGGCGGACATAAGGCTGCTTATTTTTTGATGATCTTTTTTGTGGCAGATGATCCGTCAACAGTGGTTTGCACGAAATAGATGCCCGAAGCAAGATTGGAGATATCAATTACCTGCGCGTGGTCGGCCGCGGTCGCACCAATAATGGAAGATCTCAGCGTGCGACCAAAGCTGTCCATGAGGCGATAGCTCACATTTTTGCCCGGTGTGGCGATTACTAGTTTGAAAGCGTCTTTTGTCGGATTGGGAAAGATGTCGAATTGAGGACCATTGGTTGCCATGTTACTTGTCGATACAAATGTGTCTGAGTCGAAACAAAGGCCTGGAATGGAGGCGGCTACCCAGCTTGTGGTGTTACCGTTGCCGAGTGCGATGTCTATCTCTGTCAGTGTTGCGAAATAGTTGATGGCCGTCTTGCAGAGTGGGCTTGAGCCGATCAAAGAGTCTGGAATGCCAACAGCGAAATTGAGTTTGAACTTGAAGATTCCGTCGGTGGTGAATTGGCCCAAAAGCAATTGGTTTTCTTCGGTAGGCCCTTTGGTGCCGCCAAGTATGGCCCAGGCTCCATTGGTAATAGAAAGCACAGGGCCTGCATTTTCGTTATTGAAATAGGTTGGAAATTCCATACCTGCTTCGATGGTTATTACCGATAAGATTGAGTCTGAATCAATCAGTCCATCGGCTTCGGTAAGCGGTATACCGGCTGAGGGGTCAGCATATACAAGCAATCCGCCGGCGATAGAAGCGCTGCCACCATCATTGTTTATTCCACCTACCTCGCTACCATTGTCGTCATTCGCTTTTGGTACACCCCAATGGCTATTAGATGCTGCGCCTATTGTGATGTAACTGTCAAGGGCTACGGTATTGTCTCCGAGCCTGTTGCTGGCCAATGAACTTCCAAAAATTTCCCCACGGTCTTCATTGTTGAAGAATTCTGTTGTGGTTTCGATTCTCAATTCATTGTTCGCATCTCCAAACACTGTCAGCAGTCGATAGCCCGGTTTCAGATCTGCAAAAACCCTCCATGTTACGGAGCCTGCCACGAGGGTTCCACCATCTTCATCGGTCGCGTCGTTGGCGTCCGACACATAATACTTTTCTACGATTATTCCTTCCAAAGCGCCGAGGTCGGGCGGCGTGCACTGACCAATGAGGGCTGACGAAGCGGTTAAAAAAACAGCTGTGGAGAGTATAAGTGTTTTCATTTTGGGGATCAATTAGTGGATTTTGAAAGCCTAAAAATAGAGGTCCACCTTAAGTAGAATCAGCAGAAAAAGTTAAGCTTCTGTTACCAAAATAAATGACAAAAGGTGGTGAAACACGCCAATGTCAAGCCTTGGTTAATTCGCGTTACTATTCCTTAATAATGGTCTGCACTTTGAGTAAACTTTCACCGGAAAGGTGAAGTATGTAGATGCCTGACTGGAGCGCAGAAAGATCGACGGAAACAAGACTTCCGGAGGTCGGCGTGGAGATATTTTTTACGCGATGCACCTTTCCGGAAATGTCGAAAACGGAAAGAACCACCTGGCCAGCATATGATTTGTCAAATTGCACATTCACTTCGCCCAAAGTCGGGTTGGGGTAAAAGCGCAGATCATTCTCTACCGGATTTTCGGCAGATAGCGTTGGACACGCGATAGAAGCATCAAGACCGTTGCAATCTTCCGGTCCATAGCAGCAAAGCATGGGTATCGAAAAGTTGGCATTCGGATCAAAATTGCAGGCCAACGCATCTGTACATCCAAATGTGATGAGCGTTGTGCAAGAACCGTCGTCACAGGCGGCCGCAGGACTCCACTCCAGGTAGTCAGGATCGGTGCAGCCGCATTGGGGCGGATACTTCAGCAGGGAGCTGCTCACTTCGCCCGGCTGCAGGTTTTCATCATCGCTCACATATTTAAATATATCTCCGTTTGATGAAGCCACTTGAATGTTCAATTCAAATGAAAATTCTCCGAGGGTGGTGAATTGTCCGATCAAGATTTTGTTTTCGGAAGTGGCCCCGGATACACCAGTGCCTGTGCCCATTATCGTGTTGTTGCTCACAAAACTTCCCGACACGGTTTGAGCTCCAAACATCGTTTCGGGCTGGATACCGACCACGGCAAAATTTTGTGGAGTGAGATTCATTCCCGGTATCAGTCCGTCTTGTTGCGTCAGCGGAATTCCAGCTGAAGGGTCGACATTTACCAGCAGGCCACCCGGCACATTGGTGCTACCGCCGTCATTGTTCGCTCCGCCTATAATGGAGCCATTGGTATCCTCTGCCTTCAACACCCCGTAATTGGCATCCGTGGCCGCTCCGAAAGAAAACCAGGAGTCGAGGGCCACGGTGTTTTCATCAATGCGGGTGTTTTGGATCTGGTGTCCATAAGTCTGCCCACGGTCTTCGTTGTTGAAAAATGGCAAAGTGCTTTCCACCTTCAGTGCGCGTAATTCATCGCCATAAATGGACTGTAAATTGGCTCCTTCAATCAGATCGAGAAATACCCGGTAGGTTACAGATCCCGCTGGTAGTGCGGGACCTCCGTCGAGGTCTGTTTGATCATTTGCATCGGAGATGTAGTATGTTTCTACGATTACATTTTCTATCAAGCTCTGTGATACAGCACCTAAGGAGGATATCAGACAGAATGGTAGCAAGAACATCAATATTCTTTTCATTGGGTTCCTTTTCATTATTTATCGCTTTTTTCACCCTTTCGGGAAAATGGGGAACGGCATCAGAGCCGGTAAGTAAAGCTCAGGTTATACACGGGTCCCCAGCGGATATTATCGAAATCCAGCAGGTAGCCGGCATCGAAGTCGTAGGCTCTGCGAAAGGGGGCATTGATCAGGTTTCTGATGCGAATCCCCACATAATAGTGTCTTCCAAATCTTTTGTTGAGATTCACATCAATCACATGTCGTGGAATTTCAATAATGTCGGGCTGGGCAACAGCCGCGTTCACAACAGCGGCAATTTTTGGTCCCTGTATGTTGTATGAAACAGATGCATTGAAGCCGAGGCTGTCGTGCTCATAAGACAATGTGGTGTTGACAATGTAAGGCGCCTGACCAAACATTCTTCGGGTTTTCATCACCGGAGTGGTGATGGTTGTTTCCGAGTCAATGAAGCTGAAGTTTCCCCGGATGTCGAAGTGTTTCGTGAGCTGTTTCTTTCCTTCCACTTCGACACCGAAAGCCTGCGATTTTGGTGCATTTTCCCAGCTGAATGTAGCGATACCTGGCGTTTGAATCAATTCAATGTGGTTTTTGAAATCTTTGTAGAAAAGGCTCAGCGACACATTGTCACCGTTTTTAAAGTAAGATTCCAATCGCAAATCGTAGTTGCGCACATCAACCACCTTCAACTCATTATTTCCTCTGAGATTCGCCCTCAACTCAAAATCGAGAAGCTCAACGGATGATAATTCCCGAAAGCTCGGCCGCGCAAGCGATTGAAAATAATTGAAACGCAAATTTATAGGGGCCTGTGGATCCGCATTTAGTTTGTAAATGAGGTTCACGCTGGGCAAAAAGTCTACCTGATTTATGGCCCCCGGATTGGCCACTCTAATTCCAACCACTCTCCGATCCGGGTCATCCCTCGGAAGGTTCCTGTCGAAATACGTCTGAATATCAGTAAAAATATCTGTCTGTTCCATACGGACTCCACCTACCACACGGAGCAGTGGCGTGAGGTTGAAGTCGACCATTGCAAAGGCTGCCGTAATATTGCTGATGCCGATATCACTATCGAGATCCAGCGAACTGTTGTTGTATGAGAGATCAAAATTCGATTCTCCCTCAATGGAAAATCTATCCTGATAGATGAAATCGCTCAGGGTGGTATCAATCACTACGTTTTTGACCCCCTGCAGGCTGTACTGCACCTGGGTTGTATTCCGCTCATTCCGTTGATAAGCGCCTCCTACTTTCACTTTGGCTTTTTGCGCCGCCCATTTTTCTATCGGTATTTCCACAGAGGCACGCGCGTCCAGCAAGTCCTCATTCAGGTAACGGTAGCGGCGTTCCGGCGTGTAGGTAGTTTGGAAGAAAAAAATATCTTCATCTTTGTCGTAGAGGTAGCGCAGATCCTTGAAGTCGAGCGCATTTCTTGCCCCATCCGTGTAGGAGGCGTTGAGGTCTATTTTAATTTTACTTCCAGGAATGTAGTGTTCAGACCGGTATTGATACACAAGCTGTTGACGCTCTGTATAAATCTGGTCGTGGCCAAAGAGTGTTTCCGATGGAGATTGGTCGTCGGTACGGCCCTGATACGTTCTGGCATTGTTTTCACCGAGGATATTCGGCATAAAGAGAAACGAAAAGCTATTGTTCTGGTTAAGTTTGTAAGCGAGGTTTATCAGGCCATTCCAACCGTGGGTTTCTGAACTGATTTGCTGCGTAAGCTCGAGATCGTCGGCGAGGGTGGCATTATCCACTTGTAGGAAGTTGGGTTGTCTGGTGGTTCGGTTTATGACTGAATTTCCGTCATATTGTGTGGCCGAGCTATAGCGAAAAGCCACCAGGAAGCCAAGTGTTCTCCCGAATAGCTTTGTCTGGTTGCCAATGGAAAAATTTTGCGAAAAGTTTAATGGTGCGTTTTTCGTTACCGTAAACCAGTCGTTGTTGAAGGATGTGCCAATATCGGCCAAATCCTGGTTGTAATGCTGGAAGAAAAAACTACTTGGATAGAGCGCATTGTATTCATTCACTGCGTTGTTGAAGGCCTGCTCATTGTAAAACTGCGCCGGGCCGAGCAGTCCGAGGTTGTTGAGTCCGAGGCGGTGAAAATCGTCTCCTGAAGTGATGGGGGTGCCTGAAGTAATGCCATACACATTCAAATCGTCGGCAATACCGATGGCCTGGAATTGCTGATTCAGGTCGGGGCTGAGATTGGGTACAGGATATTCCGATTGGATGATCGGCACTCCGTTAGGTACATCGCGGTAACCGTTGTCCCAGCCGAGCCAGTCGGTAGAGCTGCCTCTGGACGAAACAATGTTTTGAAAAGTCGATTGCGGATTGTAACCCACCGAAGTCGATATTTCCACAGTGAGTTTTTCAGGGTAGTCCTTGGTTTCTATTGAGATGTAAGCGCCCGACCAATCGCCGGGAAGGTCCGGACTGGCTGTTTTGGTGATCACAAGGTTGTCGATCATCCCAGTTGCAAAAATATCGAGATTGAGGTTGTTCGTGAAGGGGTCGAGCGTCGGAATGCGCGATCCGTTTACCGTCGTTTTCAGGTAGCGATCTGCCAACCCGCGCACCGTCACAAAATTGCCGACAGTTGATACACCGGGCACGCGACTCACAGCAGCTGATACATCCCGGTCACCGATTTTTTGAATCACTTCTGAGGAAATGTAGTCGATGCTGGTCGCCGAATTTTGTTTGATTTTTTCCATGTAAAAATCGCCGGCCCGGTTGGCTTTCGATTCGATCACGACCTCACCGATGTCAAAACTGGCAGGTACGAGGGAGAAGTTTCGCAGAATTACCTCACCGCCTTTTGGATTTACCGTAGATTCTTGTTTCACATAGGAGATGAAAGAAATGACGACGACTACAGGTTCTGTTGATTTAATTTCCAGGGAGTAAATTCCGTCAAAATCCGTGATGGTTCCCACGCCGGGATCGGCTTTCAGGACCACAGCTGCACCTATCACTGCCTGCCCGGTTTCATCGGTGATTTTTCCGCGAAGCGTGCCTTGGGCAAAGGTGAATTGATAGCCCATAAACAGAATGGTTGTAAGCAGTAAAATTTTTTTCACGACAGCTGATTAAGGCAGGCGAAGATATATCGACCTACCAATTAGCTTGTTAACTGAAAATGATGTTTGTGTTTGCCACATGTTAACTTTGATTTCGGGTTCTTTTTAGTCAACAATTACGCAACTCCCTGTCGTGATTGAGATTCCCGAAGCCTTGTGCCTACTTTGCTGAAACACGGTCCTTGAAGCCTATGTTAATTTCAATTGTATTTCAAAATGCGCTTTCAGCTAAATGAACCTTGAACCATGAAGACTATTCGCTTGCTTTCGGAGGTTAATTCGGGTGAAGGTCTGCCGGCTTCAAAGTGAATTTTTTGCTAATTCCAGTGCGAAATCCGTAATAAAACCTTAACCGGAATGAGTGGATATCCTTATAGGCTCCTCCTAATTTCGCGTCCTAATCTTTAATCAAACTTTTTATTATGAAACTTAAATCTATCCTTTTCGCAGCACTTGCGGCCTCAGCCGTTCAAGTCTCGGCACAAGGGGAGGACCCCTCGCCTTTTGTGCTTCAACTGCTTCATGCCTCCGATCTCGAAGGTGGTGTTAACGCCATCGAACGCGCGCCGTTTTTTGCGGCCATTGTAGACCAGCTCGAAGAAACTTATCCGAACACAATCCGCCTTTCTGCAGGCGATAATTACATCCCCGGGCCTTTTTTCAACGCCGCTTCTGATCCAAGCGTTCGACCGATATTGAGATCAGTAACGCAGGATTTTTTCGGCATTGCAGGTCCTACCGACATTCGTGAGGCAGCGGGACGCATCGATGTGTCAATTGCGAACATAATTGGCCTTGATGCTTCGGCCTTGGGGAACCATGAGTTTGACGGCGGTCCAAGCGTTGTACAAGAAATTATAGCTCCACTCCTTCCAGGTCTTTCTGTGGCTTCTTCCCGTTGGTATGGTGCCCAATTTCCTTACCTGAGCTCCAACCTCGACTTTTCGGGCGA
>JBBSDD010000036.1:0-11869 GCA_038249755.1 Flavobacteriales bacterium
GATTACTGGACAGGAACCGTTTACACCACCAACCGCAGGGTGTGGGAACACGACGAAAGATTTAAAAAGTATCTGCGGACCACCCGATGCATGGCCATTGACATGGAAACGGCCACTATTTTTATAGCGGGATTTGCGAACAAAATTCCCACCGGCGCTATTCTCTTGGTTACAGACCAGCCGATGACCCCGGAAGGCGTGAAGACCATCGAAAGCGATAAAGTGGTATCAACGAGTTTTGTAGACATGCACATCAAAATGGGCATCGGTGCCATGAATGAGTTGGCCATCGATGGTCGTTCGGTGAAACATTTGAAATTCTAATGACTTACAACGCCATACTTGCGGACCTTAAACGCAAGGTTTATAAACCGGTATATTTCCTACAGGGTGATGAACCCTATTATATTGACGCCATCAGCGATTACATTTCAAAAAATGTGCTTGACGATGCCGAAAAAGAATTCAACCAATCGGTGGTGTACGGTCAGGACGTATCGCCAGAAGACATCGTCTCCATGGCGCGCCGTTTTCCCATGATGGCCCGTTATCAGGTCATCATCGTACGGGAGGCCCAAAACTGGAAAAAACCCGATGGCCTATTGCCCCTTCTGGAAAAACCAGTGGATTCAACCATTCTGGTGATTTGTTACAAAGGAAAAAAACTGGACAAGCGACTTTCCGTCTGGAAAATGTTGAGCAAAGTCGCTGCGACCTTTGACAGCGAAAAAATCAAAGACTACAAGGTCAACGAATGGGTAACGGATTATTGCCGTGAGCGCGGACTATCAATCGAACCAAGAGCAGCAGCACTTCTTGGGGATTTTCTCGGAAACGATATCGGCAAACTCGTGAACGCCCTGGACCGCCTCCAGATCATTTTGGACAAGGATGGCACGATTAAGGCCGGAGATGTCACTGAGAATATTGGAATAAACAAAGATTTTAATGTTTTTGAATTGCGAAAGGCACTGGGTGAAAGGAATGTAAAAAAGGCCCTGCTCATCGCCAATTATTTTGCAAACAACCAGAAGGAACACCATATCATTCCCACCATTTACAATTTGTACACCTTCTTCGTTCAGATCATTCGCTACCATTACTGCCCGAATAAAACCGATAATAAAGCCGTGGCTTCTGCGGTGGGAGTCAATCCCTATTTTGTGCAGGATGTAAAAAACGCGGCAGCAACATACCCGAAAACCACGGTGATGGAAGCAATGGCTGTTTTGCACGACATTGATTTAAAAACCAAAGGCGTGGGCGCCACCAATGCAGAATCAGGAGAATTGATGCGTGAACTTATATCCAAATTGGTTCGGATTTAGACACCGGAAAGTTGCAACTATTTGAATCCTGACAATGATCTTAACAAATCACAGGTGCGAATTCCTTTCTTATATGTTTACATTTGCCCACTTTTAAAAAATCACAGGCCCTTATGCGCACCTATTTATTGAAGCTTGCCGTTCTTGTCGTCACCTTTATTGTTGGATCAGACGCCATGGCTCAATATGGGAATGTGAGGGGATTTGTTTATGAAGAGGCTTCCGGAGAGCCAGTCATTTTCACCAATGTCTATTTGCAGGGCACCTCCAAGGGCGCAGCCACAGATGTGAACGGGTATTTTTCCATCACGCAGATCGAACCCGGAAACTATACGCTCATGGTTACCTATCTCGGTTATGATTCGCTGAAGAAGGATGTATCTGTGCAAGTAGGAGAAATCGAGACCCTCAAGCTCTTTTTGAAAAAATCATCCATACAGATGGCAACAGTGGAGATTTCGGCAGAAAAGCAGGAGGCAAAAACGAACGTTCAAATATCGGTGATAAAAGCCACGCCAAAAGAAATAAAACAAATCCCAACCATCGGCGGCGTCGCCGATCTCGCCCAGTATCTCCAGGTTTTGCCTGGTGTCATTTTTACGGGCGATCAGGGAGGGCAGCTCTACATCAGGGGAGGTTCTCCGGTGCAAAATATGCTTTTGCTGGATGGGATGGTGATTTACAATCCTTTTCACAGTATCGGTTTGTTTTCTGTTTTCGATACGGAGATCATCCGGAATGCCGACATCTACACAGGCGGTTTTGGGGCTGAATTTGGCGGAAGGGTATCGTCCATTATGGATATCACCACAAAAGACGGAAACAAACGTCGCACATCAGGCCGTCTTGGTGTGAGCACTTTTGGCGCAAACGCCCTCATTGAAGGCCCGTTCGTCAAACAAACAAATGAAGGCCGCGGCTCTGCATCTTACATTTTTTCAGCTAAAAATTCTTACCTCGATCAGAGTTCAAAACTGCTTTATAACTACGTGTCGGAAGACGGGTTGCCCTTCAGCTTTAGGGATCTTTACGGAAAAGTATCCTTCAACGCCACCAATGGCAGCAAGTTCAATTTGTTTGGATTTAACTTCAAGGATGCAGTTACTTTTCAGCAAAATTTGAACCTGGACTGGACTTCATATGGAGGAGGTCTCAATTTTGTGCTCGTACCGGAAGGCTCCCCTGTGCTTATAGAAGGTACTTTTTCATTGAGCGATTACAAACTTACCCTTCTTGAAACCAATCCAAACATAGAGGGTATTAATGCTTCCTTCTTCGAAACGCCGCGAACGAGTGAAATCAACAATTTTAACTTTGGCCTGAATTTCAAGTATTTCAGTGGTGACAATGAATTCAAATACGGTATTGATATTACAGGGTTTGGGACCGATCTCACCCTTTTTTCACCGACCGGTCAGCGCCTGAATCAAACGCAAAACAGCACAGAGCTCGCTGGATATGCTTCGTACAAAGTAAAACTTGACAACCTGGTGCTCGACTTGGGTTTCCGGGGCCAGTATTATGCATCTATTCGCACACTGCGACCTGAGCCCCGGCTTGGCGCAAAATACAACCTCACCGAAAAACTCCGTCTGAAAGCGGCCGCGGGCCTCTACTCCCAAAACCTCATCAGCGCAAGCTCCGATCGGGATGTGGTCAATCTTTTCTACGGATTTTTGGTGGCACCCGAAGATATTCAACCAGAATTTACCCTGCGCGATGGCTCGACAAGAGAAGTCGCTTCACCATTGCAAACCTCTTACCACGTGATTGCAGGTTTTGAATACGACCTCACCAACCGCATTTCTGCCAATGTGGAAGGTTATTACAAGAATTTCACCCAGCTGACGGATATCAACAGAAACAAAATCTTCAGTTCCAATACGCCGGATGTGCCGGATATTTTGCGCAACGATTTTATCATCGAAAATGGTGAAGCGCGTGGTCTTGATTTTACATTGAAATACGAGGATCGAAAATTCTATGTCTGGGCGGTATATTCCCTCAGCAAGGTTGACCGATGGGACGGTGTGCGCGTGTACAATCCCGTATTTGACCGAAGGCACAATGTGAATCTGTTGGCTTCATACAAATTTGGCAAAGCACTGCTTTGGGAAGTCAACGCCCGTTGGAACTACGGTAGCGGATTTCCTTTCACCCAAAACCAGGGCTTTTATCTTACCGAAGATTTTCAGGGCGGCATCAACACCGATATCACCAATACAAATGATAATACCCCCACTATTCAATACGGCGAATTGAATCAGGGAAGACTGCCCGACTACCACCGTATGGATTTCACCGTGAAGCGCGTGTTTAATTTCAGCGAGTTTTCAAACCTTGAAGCAAGCTTTAGTTTGACCAACCTTTACAACCGGGAGAACATCTTTTACCTCGACAGACTTACGGGCAATCGGGTAAACCAACTTCCCCTTCTTCCAAGCGTGGCCTTGGTTTTTGCTTTCTGATCTCAGACTACAGAACATCCCAACGGATCGGCTTAGACGCTTTTTTTCAACTTTGGGCGAATAAGGTCCTCGTCTACTGGTGTTATTTTCTACCTTTATGCCCCGTAGTTACATCTCTCAACTCTCGAGCTCATGGGTCAGAAGACCAAGTATATTTTTGTAACGGGCGGGGTTACATCTTCACTCGGAAAAGGAATCATTTCGGCTTCTCTCGCCAAACTTCTGCAAGGCCGCGGATATTCCGTCACCATCCAAAAACTCGACCCGTACATCAATATTGATCCTGGGACCCTGAATCCCTACGAACACGGAGAGTGTTTCGTAACAGATGATGGTGCCGAAACCGATCTTGACCTCGGTCACTATGAGCGGTTTCTCAACATCGGCACTTCTCAAGCCAACAACATTACCACCGGTCGGATATACCAAAACGTCATCAACAAAGAACGCCGCGGTGATTACCTCGGAAAAACAGTTCAGGTAATTCCCCACATCACAGACGAAATCAAGCGCTGCATTCAATTGCTCGGCAATGATTACGACTACGATTTTGTGATCACTGAAATTGGCGGTACCGTAGGCGATATCGAATCGCTCCCCTATGTGGAGTCGGTGCGGCAACTCAAATGGGAAATGGGAAACAACTGTCTGGTGATTCACCTCACATTGGTGCCCTATTTGGCGGCAGCCGGAGAACTCAAAACAAAACCGACCCAACACAGCGTAAAACAACTCCTCGAACTGGGCGTACAGCCAGATATATTGGTGTGCCGCACGGAACACGAATTAAATGGCGATCTGCGACAGAAAATCGCGAAATTCTGCAACGTTGCCCCAGATGCCGTGATTGAATCCATTGACGCCGAGACGATTTACGACGTGCCCATGCTCATGGAAAAAGAAGAGCTTGACAAGGTTGTGTTGGAAAAACTGAATTTAGATTCAAGTGGGAAGGCCGACCTGACTGCCTGGAAAAAATTCGTTCATCGCCACAAAAATCCCGCGACAACCATTCAAATCGGACTGGTTGGAAAATACATTGAGCTAAAGGACGCATATAAATCAATTGTCGAGGCTTTCATCCATGCCGGCGCAGATGTAGAAGTCAACATCGATATCGACTGGATACACAGTGAAGAAATAGATGCCTCAAATATCGCTGACCGGCTAAAGAATCTGAAGGGATTGCTCGTAGCTCCGGGCTTTGGTGAAAGAGGAATTGAAGGCAAAATAGAAGCGATTCGTTATGCGCGGGAAAATGATTTGCCATTCCTCGGTATTTGCCTCGGCATGCAGTGCGCCGTCATTGAGTACGCGAGAAATGTACTTCATCTGCCACAGGCTCACACCACAGAAATAAATGAGCTTACGCCAGATCCAGTAATCGATATCATGGCACATCAGAAAACGCTAAAAACCAAAGGCGGTACCATGCGTCTCGGTGCGTACAAATGCGAAATCGTTCCTGATACCAAAGCTGCTCAAATCTATCAGCAACGCATCATTACCGAAAGACACCGCCACCGCTATGAATTCAACAACAAATACAAGGAAGTTTTTGAAAATGCCGGGATGATCGCCTCGGGTATCAATCCCGACAGCGGCCTGGTCGAAATCGTGGAACTTCCATCTCACCCCTGGTTCGTAGGTGTGCAGTTTCATCCCGAGTACAAGAGCACCGTGGGCAACCCCCACCCGCTTTTTGTTCAATTTGTCAATGCCGCTGTTTCAGTGCGCAAGGAATTGCAAAAGGCCTGATTTTCAAAAAGAATGATATATAACCTCTATTCCTTTGGCGCATGGCGCAGAGGAATTATCTTTGTCGCCCTATAAATAACCCTGAATGGATAAGAATTCGGTCATTGGACTCGTTCTCATAGGCCTGCTCCTCATCGGCTACACAATGTATCAGCAACCCAATGATGAGGAGATTGCACAGCAACGCCGCATCAATGACAGCCTTGCAACTGTATCGGCCCAAAAAGACATGGACCGGCAGGTAGAAACTTTTAAAAGTAACGATCTCGCTGTAGCCCCTGACACGACTGCGGAAGACAGTGCTTCTACAGCCTTGCGCAATTCGGCCCTCACGGCCAAATACGGCGCATTGTCTGGAGCGGTGGAAGGCGAAGAAGTAGAAAAAATTGTAGAAAACGAACATCTACGGCTTACTTTCAGCAACAAAGGCGGGTCGCTCGTCCGTGCGGAATTGAAACAGTTTAACACCTACGATTCTCTTCCGTTGGTACTTTTTGACGAAGAAAATCAGAAGTTTGGATTTGAATTCGTTTACCCATCCCTGGGGAAATTTAATTCCTCCGATTTTTACTTTACGTCATCGGCTGGAAAACCCAGTGTTTCCGGAGAGCAAACCACACAAATCACCTATACCCTTGCCCTGGACGGAGGCCGCAAAATTGAAAATATCTATACAGTTACCGGCAATACGTATGATGTGGGGTACGAAACCCGATTCAATGACGTATCTGGAATCATCACCGAACCCAAACTCATCTGGGAACTCAGCGCACGCCACATCGAAAAAGGCATAGAATCAGAGCGAAACAAATCATCCATTTTTTACAAAGAGCAAGACAGTGGCCGTGACTATCTGAGCGAAACCGGATCGGATGATGCCGTAGTCGATGAAGCACCTTTGGAGTGGGTGGCTTTTAAGCAAAATTTCTTTTCGACTATTCTGATTGGCAACCAGCCTTTCGGCAAAGGAGCCCAACTCGAATCGCATCCATACGAAGAAGAAAACGACAGCCTCACACAATTTTATTCGGCGATCATTCCGCTGAATGCCGACGGACAGGCATTTTCCGGAAGGCTGTTTATCGGGCCAAATGATTACCGTGTGTTGAAAGATTACGGATACGAAATTGACAAAGTGATCAACCTCGGCTGGGGCATTTTCGGTTGGGTCAACAAATATTTGGTGATCACCATTTTCGACTGGCTCGAGCACACTGGATTGTCGTACGGCATCATTATTTTAATTCTCACATTGATTATCAAAATGATCCTCATGCCACTGACGTGGAAAAATTATTTGAGCAGCGCCAAGATGCGGGTTTTGAAACCTGAAATTGATGTGCTGAACGAGAAAAACAAGGACGCCGATCCGATGAAAAAGCAGCAGGCGACCATGGAACTTTACCGAAAAACGGGAGTGAGCCCCTTTGCCGGATGCCTTCCCATGTTGATTCAGTTGCCCATCCTCTACGCGATGTTCCAGTTTTTCCCGTCGAGCATCCAACTGCGTCATGAACCTTTCCTGTGGGCCGATGATTTATCTGCTTACGACAGCATCGCATCCTTGCCGTTTACCATCCCCTTTTATGGCGACCATGTGAGTTTGTTTACCCTGCTCATGTGCGTCAGTACCCTGATTTACACTGTGTACAATAGCAACAACATGCCTACGCAAACACAACCCGGTATGCCAAACATGAAAGTAATCATGTATATTTTCCCTTTCATGATGTTGTTCTTTTTTAACCAGTTTGCTTCCGGATTGAGCTACTATTACTTCCTGGCCAACGTCATTTCGATTTTTCAAATGATTCTGATCAAGCGCTTTTTTATTGATGAAGAAAAAATCAAACTTCAGATTGCGGAAAACAAGAAGAAAAAAGCCAAACTCGGCAAGTCGCGCTTCCAGCAAAAACTTGAAGACATGGCAAAACAACGGGGTCTGAATGCCAAATAAGATGAAAGTATTTCCCGTCGTTGCCCTCATGTTCTTTCTGGCTGCTGCCTGCAAAACGACCAACGACGCAGCGGCTCTTCCAGAAAACACCTCCCCGACCGTTACGGGAGCGTCAGTCGAGGGTGGAGAACCCAATAATCCAGCTGACAGCCTCATCATCGCTTTTGAAAAAACGGCCTGTTTTGGGAGATGCCCCGTCTACAAAATCAAGGTTTACGCCAGCGGATTTGCGGTGTACGAAGGGCTCAATTTTTCTGAAAAGATGGGCTTGTACGCCACCCGTTTTTCGCAAGAAAAAATCGACCGGATATTTGAATCAGCCGAGAAAATCGAATTTTTTGAGCTCGCTTCGGAGTATGAAAATCCACAAGTCACCGATTTGCCATCGACCATCACCATGCTGAACAACGATGGAAAAAAACACCGGATAAAAGCGCGCATTGGTACACCTGAAAAATTGCAGATTTTTCAGGAAAACCTGTCGGTAACCCTCAATGAAATGCCCTGGCAACCGTACAGCCAACGTTAAAAAAGCGCTTTGACAAAATAATAGATGGCCATGCCGCAGTAAGCCAGTTTCAATCCGGTGCCCAGTAAAAACCCGACAAAAGCACCGCCTGCACTGCGCATTGCCACCCGGTATTCAGATCGGTTGACAAGAAACTCTCCGAGAAACGCGCCAACAAAAGGACCGGCGATGATGCCCACCGGACCGAAAAACAAACCCACCACCAATCCAATTGTGGAGCCCCAGACTCCTGCCCGGGAGCCACCAAATTTTTTCGTGCCCCAGATGGGAATTAAATAATCCAGCAAAGTGATGCCCACCATCACACCGAACGTTACCGCGAGAAACGTCGTCGAATACGTTTCATACACTGTAAAATGAATGGTGAGCAAACCCAACCAACCCAACGGAGGCCCAGGCAGAAAAGGCAAAATCGATCCGACAAGGCCGGCCAAAACCAATAGGCCAGCTAAAATTGCGAAGGCTATATCCATAAAACAGGTGTTATTCTGTGTCGAACTTAGGATTTTATTTGCTAACGCAACAAATTCAAATATTTTCCGAAAGGAGATGACAGATGCATTAGGAACGCCTACGCTCCCATTGACCTTGGTCCTCGTTCTAAAAAATGCCGTTGACCAGAAGAACTTATACCCGCCATCACTTCGTTTACGGGCAAGACCAGAATCGAAGAGAGAATAAAGATTGTGACTTTGAAATGGGCAATGGAGACGTTGCTTCCGGCGGACGGTCTTATCCGTCTATCCGCCAGCATTTACAGCATAAATTCCCTGTTTTCTGATTGGGCCCATGTCATACTAAAAATTATTGGTGAGATAGATCACTGTGTCAATGAAGTAAAGCAGTCCACTTTTTGTCAAAACATTTTCATCGTGAAGATCTTCAATGATTATTCCTAAATCTTCGTTGATATAGTAGTTATTCCGGATAACTTTAAAACCGTTATTTTCCATGAAATGTCTAACCCTTATTAAATCAGTAGCTTCTGTGATTTGAACGTAGGGCTGTTCGATTACAGCATACAGGATGTCTTTTTCCGTCGCAAAACCTACCAATTCATAAGCGGTATCTGAAAATAGATAATTGTGTAAGAGTAGATTTAGAAAATAGTCCCCCCAAGACGTGTAATAGATGGAATCGTTGAGCTTGATAACTTTAGAAGTATCCTTCAAATATACCTTCTGCTCTGCTCCTTCACTTACGTATTGGGAAAAGTTGATCGTGGTCCAAAAATGATGCTTTTCGGCAAAACTTTTCAGATTCTCTGTTTCCTGTTCTTTGAAATGCTTAGTACCTTTAATTTCTGAGCCTGGAGCCGTGCTTTCTTTAAGGTAACGGGTAATTGTTTGGATAATTCTTCCATGCCTAACTTCGCTCTTTCCTGAAATGATATCTCGCAGTTCATTTTTCAGTGATTTGGTCACAGTTCAAAGATATCTATTTTATTTACGATTTACGATTTGACGATTTGGTGACCTTGTCTGAGCTTTAAAAACAAAAATTCTAATAACTCAGACAGCCGGTGAAAAAAATGAAGGGCTTTGTTGATGAGTTGATTTGGAGATTGGTTGATTTGGGGATCGGTTTAGTTGATTCCTGACCGCCGGGGCGGTTTTGGATGCGTTCCGGGCGGGTGTCATGCGGGAGATTACCTCTGAATAGATTACCGCACCACCGTCACCTGAAATTGCATCCTCTCCACTTTACCGCTCAAACCTTGCACCACGGCTGTGATCTGATAAACTCCATCGGAAACTTGATTCCCGCCCGATTGGGCATCCCAAAGCTCGAGTTCTGAGGCGCCGGAGCTATCCTCTCCGATTGAAATTTCCTGTCCCCACCGGTTGTAAATGATCCAGGAGATGCGGCTTACGCCAAAAAGCTGGGCCACGAGCCTGTCGTTCAGTCCATCGCCGTTGGGTGTGATGATATTGGGCATGGCTACTTTGATACCCGGATCTACGCGGATGAGGTAGGTGGCGGTATCGGCGCAGGAGGGCACGCCGACCCAAGCCACGAGGCTCACTTCAAAGTAACCGCTGTCTGCAAAGGTGTAGATGGCATTCAAACCAGTGCTGAAGGGCTCTCCATCCACGAGCCATTGGTACCCCGTGGCGTTGGTGCTCTGATTGGCAAAATAGACCGTGAGGGGAGAATCACCAGAAGTGGGATTGGGGGTGAAGGCTGCGGTTTGGACCGTGTTGAGTCCGATCGTTGCGACGCTATCCCAGGAGCAGCCGAGGGCATCGGTGACAGATACCGGATAGGTACCCGGGGGGAGGTTGTTAAAATCGGGTCCGGGTTGGCTGATGTCACCCACGGAGTAGATTAAGGGTGCTTTTCCCGGAGTATTTTGAAAACGAATTCTTCCAGAATTGTTGGGGCAGCCACTGTTGTTTACCGCCAACGGCGATGGCCGCGGAATATCTCCCACTTCCACAAAAACCGGAATTGTTTGCGGACATACATTTCCGCCATCGTCCCACATGCGCACGGTGTACCACCGACTGGTATCTGCTGTGCAGAGCGGATTGGCGAGGGTGGAATCGCTGAGGTTTTCGGAGCTGCTCCAGGCGTAGTGGTCGTAGCCGGGGATGGCGGAAAGTTCAGCAGTCTCACCGCGACAATAGGTGAGGGAGCGGGGCATTTCGGCGGTGGGGACGGAGCAGGAGGGGGTGTAGGTGCGGTTAAAGGAGGGGTGGGGGTTCGCACCGCCATCAGCATTGAATACAGATCGAACAAATTGAACGTTTTGGTCTATATCACTGTTGAGATATTGGTTGATTATAGCAATACCGTCTTGGTCCTGTACCGTATAGTTTGCATTATCCCCATTTAAGCCTTCAACGAAACCATTCTCATAATAAAAATGACCTTGAACGCCACTGGCTGGAACGCTATATAGTGAATCAGGACCCCAAATCTCTCCTATTTCCGAACCATTGACTCGAATAGTCGTGGCATCGGAATAAAATTCTGAAAGTCGACTTGAATGAATAGCAAAAAGGACAGGACTCTCTTCAGAAAATTCTGGTGTTGGAAACAAGTAATTTTGCGCTGTTACCTGACTTTGATCAGCAATATAAATACGATGACATATATCTGTCAAAACAGAAGGGGATTCGTACGAAATTATAATATATACCCCCCACCAGCCCCAATTCCATGCGAAGTCATAAAATTCCTGCAAGGGAAAATCCACCGAAAGGGTATCACTATTTATTTGCAGGTATTCAGTAATATCCTTTACATGAGGAGCGAAAAATTGAGAAAATAAATTTGTTTCTATTTGTTCAGGACCGGCCTGATTTTGAGATGTCCATTCAACTTCAGCTCCATTAATGAACATGCTGTGATCTGCAGGTCTGCCATATCGATAAGTGATTGCATATGCAGATCTCAATATATAATCTTCTTCCCATTTAATTTGTGCCTTATTGTCAAAGCTCCATCCTGCATTATCTAAGCCAGCTGTTGTTACGCCTCCAACAAAACAATCCTCCAAGAACAAGATTTGGCTTTTTGCCAAAAGTGAAAAAGCCAAAAAAAATACCAATGTTAAAGCAAAATTAAATATGATTTGGAAAGGACCAATTCCATTGGTTTGTTGAAACCTTATGATAATATTTAAAATGCGGATCATATAGATAAGTGGGTCATAGCACGAATTCATCTCAAGTTGTAAATATCCGTTTTTTATTTGGATGTGATAAGAATAGTCAATTCCAATACAAATAGAGGGAA
Source organism: Flavobacteriales bacterium (assembly GCA_038249755.1). Classification (GTDB taxonomy): domain Bacteria; phylum Bacteroidota; class Bacteroidia; order Flavobacteriales_D; family Cryomorphaceae; genus JBBQZU01. The sequence goes on from JBBSDD010000036.1 coordinate 11,785, forward strand.
ACTTACCCTTTTCGATAGTCTACCGCACCACCGTCACCTGAAATTGCATCCTCTCCACTTTACCACTCAGGCCCTGCACCACGGC
>JBBSDD010000037.1:0-11826 GCA_038249755.1 Flavobacteriales bacterium
ATTCGCGATCCGGGTGGAATATTGGTATTGGAGATCAACCAAAGTGACTATTCGCTCTCTGAAATTGCCCAGATCGTGGAAAGCAACGACGCCAGAATTATGAGTGCCAATGTCACCTCCACACCGGACTCCACCAAAATGGAAGTGACGCTTAAAATAAACCGTAACAACATGGACGGAATTATTCAGACTTTTTCGCGTTACGACTACACCATCAGTGCTTCCTATCACCAATCGGCCTACGACGAATTGCTAAACAACCGCTACGACGAATTGATGCGCTATCTGAAACTCTGACCGATTGTCCATGCCCGGGAAATTACTCTTGCTCACCTTCTGCTGGGCGTGGAAGTGTGCATTCATTTTCGCGCAGGACGTACAGCCTATCCCCCTGGACACACTTGGCAAGAAATTCGTAACGGAGTTTCTTTTCGAAGGCAATAAAGTCACCCAGGAGCGTATCATCCTGCGGGAAATGACTTTTGCAGCCGGCGATTCGCTTTTCTGGTCGAATCTCAGGGCGGGAATGGCCCAATCGAAAAACAATCTGATGAACACGCGCCTCTTCAATACAGTAGAGATGGAAGCCATACAAATCAACGACCATCAGGTAATCGTGCTCATCACCATGCAGGAACGCTGGTATCTCTATCCGGTACCCATTCTGGAAATAGCCCAGACCAACTTCAATACCTGGTGGGAAACCAGAGAGTTGCGCTGGCTGAATTACGGCGCTGCGGTGACTCACAGCAATGTGGGTGGAATGAATCAACGACTTTCGCTGATGCTTCGTTTTGGGTACACCAAACGTTTCAGCGCAAGCTATACCCTGCCCAACCTCAACCGCAAGCAAACCCTCGGACTGAACCTCAGTGCCGGATATTTTGAAAACAACGAAATTGTATTCAATACCAGTGACAACGAACGCCAGTTTTACAACAATGCAGAGGAAAAAGCCCGGCGTTATTATCAGTACAAAGTAGGCCTCACATACCGCGAAAATATTTTCACAAGCCACCTGCTCGAGCTCGGTTATTTCACCGCCAATGTGAATGATACCGTTCCAATTATACAACCGGAATATTTTACCGGAGGCGAGGCTTCAACTCAATTTCTACGCCTGATATACGCCCTCGACTATGATACCCGCGACTACAAAAAATACCCGCTCAAGGGCCTGCTGCTCTCCGGTGTACTTCAGCAAGATGGACTCGGCCTGGTAAACAAGGAAGGGATGAGCCTCTTTACAACCACCATGACCTATCGGCATCACCACAAACTGGGCGAGCGCACTTATTTGGCGCATGCCATTACTGGAAAAGTAAACTGGGGCGATCCGCCCTACTACCTCACCCAGGGCCTTGGATACAATAATTTCGTTCGCGGATATGAATTTTTCGTCGTTGACGGAACCCGGTATGGATTGTTTGCCAGCAATTTTAAAGTGGCGATCCTGCCTACACGGGCCATCAGTATTCCGTTTATTCCTACCTCCAAATTCAGTGAGACATTTATTGCGATCTACGGAAATATTTTCTTTGATGCCGGTTATGTTTATGGTCAGGAATTTGAAAACCAAAATTCGTTGGTCAATGAATACATGTACAGCGTTGGTGCCGGATTGGATGTGGTGACCTATTATGACAAGGTGCTGCGGGTGGAGGGCTCCCTCAACGCCTTGGGTCGATTTGGGGTATTTGTGCATTTTTCGCAAGCATTTTGATCCTTTGGGCTAACTTCGTGACTTCTGACAAGGTTCAGCATGAAAATAGCAATCTACGGTAAGCCTTACGACAACACCCTTAACGCCTCAGTAGGTGACCTTATCTGCACCATGAATGATGCGGGTTTTGAAGTAGCTATTTACGAACGATATCACAACCACCTCAATAAGATGGGCCTGCTCAAAGGCAATTTTACCATTTTCGACCGCAAAACAGTGGACATCAAGTCATTTGCCTGTCTCGTAAGCGTGGGCGGAGATGGCACCTTGCTAGACACGGCCACGCTTATCGGCGCTTCCGGCGTTCCAATTATCGGACTCAATGCGGGTAGGCTCGGTTTTATTTCAAGTGCTTCCATTGACGAATTTGAAGGTGTGCTCCAAACACTACTTGATGGCACATTTCAATTCGAGGAGCGATCTCTCCTGCAAATTGAAACCAAAAGAAATCTGTTCGGGTCTTTGAATTTCGCCTTGAATGAGCTCACAGTGCTCAAGAAAGACACGGCAGCAATGATCAAAATCGACACCTATTACCACGAGGAGTTTCTGAATTCCTATTGGGCAGATGGCCTTGTGGTGAGCACTCCGACAGGTTCGACTGCATATTCGTTGAGCTGCGGAGGTCCGATCATAATGCCTGGATCTGAGAACATGGTCATTACGCCGATTGCCCCACACAACCTGAGCATCCGGCCCATGGTGGTACCTATTTCTGCCCGACTGAAGCTCAAAATTTCCGGAAGGAGCGATAACTTTCTCATCTCTCTCGACAGCCGGTCCGAGGTCATTCTGCCAGATGAAGAAGTTATTGTGAGCAGAGCCCCGTTTACCTTGCGCCTCCTTCAACCAAAGGGCCACACCTTCCTGAATACGGTACGACATAAACTCGGTTGGGGTCTTGACAAGCGCAATTGATACATAATTTGACGTAAATTTGACCAGGCACCATCTATTTCCATGGTCGAAACACAATATTTTTTGCGGAAAAACGATAGACATCAGTGAATCGGATAGCGGCCATATTCTTCGTCTTAGCGACCTTCCCGGCTTTCGGCCAGTACCACGAAATCGGAGGCATGTTTGCGCAGGCGCATTACATAGGCGATATCAATCCTTTCAACCATATTCCGACGCGTTTCGCACCTGGCGGAGGACTCATTTACCGGTATAATTTTAATGACAGGATCGCTTTTAAAGCCAATGTGCTTTACGGACAGATTTACGCTGCCGATGAAGATTCCGACAGCGAATGGCAACAAAATCGCAATCTGCATTTCCGGTCTGATATTTTCGAGTTCAGCGGTCAGATTGAAATTAACTTTCTCACTTATGAAATTGGCGACAAAAAGCGCCCTTCCAGTCCTTACCTTTTTGTGGGGTTGTCACTTTTCCGACACAATCCACAGGGCGAATTTGAGGATAGGTGGCTCGATCTTCAGCCTTTAGGTACCGAGGGTCAGGGTATTGACGGTTTTGAGGATCGGTATAACCTCACCCAAATCAGCATCCCATTTGGGGTCGGATTTAAATTTAACATCTGGAGAAATTTTGGTGGAGCTGTGGAATGGGGCATGCGCCGGACCTTTACCGATTACCTCGACGATGTGAGCACAAATTATGTAAATGCTGTGGTACTTCAGGAGGAAAATGGGCCTCTCGCTGCAATTATGGCCGACAGGAGTTTTGAACCCACCGGACCGGAAGGAACAAACTCGGGGATGCAAAGAGGTGAAAGCAACCGGAATGACTGGTATACTTTTTCTGGAGTGATGATCACATACAAAATCGGTCAACCCCAGATTAAATGCCCATCTGCATTTAAGTGACCTGTTTTGGTTTCATGGAAATTTTAAGACCTTTGCGCACGCCAAAAAAATGAATCTCAAGGATCAAATAATCAAAGAACGTGTGCCAAAACACGTGGCCATCATCATGGATGGAAACGGTCGCTGGGCCAAAAATCACGGCGAGGTTCGCGTCTTTGGGCATATGAATGGCGTGAATGGCGTGCGGGAATCACTTACCGCAGCTACCGAAGTAGGTATTGAATATCTGACTCTTTACGCTTTCAGCACAGAAAATTGGGAGCGACCGATTGAAGAAGTTTCTGCATTGATGGATTTGCTGGTGCAAACCATCGTGAAAGAACTGGATGGCCTCCAAAAAAACGAAGTCCGGCTTCAGGCCATAGGCGACCTCAATCTCCTGCCTGTCAATTGCCGGAAGGCGCTGCTGGAAGCCATCGAAAAAACAAAAAACAATACCCGCATCACCCTCGTTCTGGCGCTGAGTTACAGCTCGCGGTGGGAAATCACAAAAGCGATAAAAGCCATTGTCGCAGACGTGAGCAGTGGGGAGCTGAGCGCGGATGACATCACCCAGGATACCATGAAAAATTACCTGGAAACAAAAAATATTCCCGATCCGGAACTGGTCATTCGCACCAGCGGAGAAAAACGCATTAGTAACTTTTTGCTGTGGCAAATCGCCTATAGTGAATTATACTTTACACAAACCCTTTGGCCAGACTTCAGGAAAGAGCATTTCTTTGAGGCTGTTGTCGCTTATCAAAATCGTGAAAGAAGATTTGGAAAAATCAGTGAGCAGGTTTCGCTCTAGCCTTCGGGTCGTACTGGTAGTCGCCCTGACCGCCCTCACCTTTTACGACCTGACAGCACAGGTTGGTATTGGTGAGTTTGAAATTGATTACAGAAATCCACGCGAATTTACCCTCGGTGGTATTTCGGTAACTGGTGCGCGAAATTTTGACGAACAAGCCATCGTACTTTTCTCAGGACTTTATGTAGGTCAAAAAATCACCATCCCTGGCGACAAAATTTCAACAGCGATCAAAAATTTGTGGAAGCAGAAACTCTTCGACAATATTGAAGTGAACATTTCAGAAATTCGCGGAAGCGAAATCTTTCTCACCATCGATCTTCAGGAAAGGGCGCGGCTTTCGCGCTTCCGGTTTGAAGGTATTTCTAAAGGTGAAGCGGAGACCTTGCGGGAAAAGATCAACCTGATAAAAGGAACCATCGTCAACGAAAACCTCATCACCAATACCTCCAACATCATTCGCAAACACTACCAGGAGAAAGGTTTTCTTGATACGGAGGTGAAAATTACGGAAGTGCCGGACACGCTTGTAGCAAACAGCGAATTTCTCGTCATTGACGTAGAAAAAAATAACAAAGTCAAGATTGGTCAAATCAACTTTTACGGATCGGAGGAATTTTCTGAAAAGAAATTAAGCCGATCCCTCAAAAAAACCAAAGAGAAAAATTTCTTCCGGGTCTGGAGCAGGTCTAAATACATTCGCGAACTTTACGTGGAAGACAAAAAGAATATTGTAACCGCTTACAACAAACAAGGATACCGCAATGCCAAAGTGGTGAGAGATTCGGTGTACCGAAACAATGATGGAACGGTGGGCATTGACATCCATTTGCAGGAAGGATACAAATTTTATTTCCGCAGCATCGAGTGGGTTGGAAATACGAAGTACAATTCTGCCAGACTTTCAGAAGTACTGGCCATCGAGCCTGGCGAGGTTTACGACAAAGCCAAGTTTGAATCAAGGCTGTTTATGAATCCCAATGGAGGCGATGTAAGTTCACTTTATTTGGATGATGGATACCTCGCTTTCCAGGCCGTACCAGTAGAAAAGCGGGTGGAAAAGGATAGTATTGACATACAGATACGGATTTATGAAGGGCGACAATACCGTGTGAATCAGGTCATCGTAAAGGGCAATACCAAGACCAATGACCACGTAATTCTGCGCGAAATCCGGACCAAACCGGGAGATCTTTTCAGCAGGACTGACATTATCCGAACCCAGCGTGAATTGGCTCAACTTGGATATTTCGACCCGGAAGCCTTTGATGTGCAACCGGTACAAAATGACCAGGATGGTACGGTTGACATCATATACACACTTGCCGAAAGGCCATCCGACCAAATCGAACTCTCTGGTGGTTGGGGCGCAGGCCGTGTAGTGGGTACGGTCGGCGTTTCTTTTACCAATTTCTCAGTGCGCAATTTCTTTAAAAAAGGTGCATGGAATCCGTTGCCTTCAGGAGATGGGCAACGACTTTCCCTGCGTGCTCAATCCAACGGCGTTTTTTTTCAATCCTATAATTTATCCTTTACCGAACCTTGGTTGGGCGGCAAAAAGCCCAATTCATTTTCTGTGGGTATACAGCGATCGGTGCAGACAAATGGTGTATCAAAAAGAGATGCTGATGGCCCAATCTCGCGTCAGGCCCTGCACATTACTGGCGGTAGCGTTACCTTGGGTAAAAGACTCGAGTGGCCGGATGACTTCTTTAATTTACAAGTGGGTGTAAGCTATCTCTATTACGATATTCAAGATTTCACAGGGGGTGGAAATACTGCAGGTGCATTTGCATTCTCGGACGGTACTTCAAACAACCTTTCTTTTATTTTCAACATCGCCCGAAGTTCGGTCTTCGATCCGATCTACCCGAGATATGGCTCGAATATCCGCCTAAACACCAAGATCACCCCACCTTATTCTCTTTGGGACAATGTGAATTATGCTGGCGATATTTCAGAGCAAACCAGAAACAAGTGGGCGGAATATTATAAGTGGAAATTTGTGGCCGAGTGGTTTACCGAGCTTGCGCCAAAACTTGTCCTGATGACCCGAACAGGGTTCGGGTTTATGGGATTCTACGACCGCGACAAAGGCATCTCCCCATTCGAGCGATTTTATCTTGGTGGAGCAGCACTTTCCGGTTTTGCGCTGGATGGCCGGGAGATTATTGGCCTCAGGGGATACGATGACCTATCTCTGACAGCCACACAGGTTGGAGGTCAAGCCGTTGGCTCAAATATCGTTATCAAACATACCCTTGAGATGCGCTACCCCGTATCTTTAAATCCAAGTGCCACCATCTTCGCGCTCGGATTTCTGGAGGCTGGAAATACCTTTGACGGCATTGAAAATTTTGATGCATTCCGGGTTTACCGGTCCACTGGTGTTGGTCTTCGAATTTTCCTTCCCATGTTTGGCTTGATGGGGCTGGATTACGGTTGGCGGTTTGACGACGTACCCAATAGGGCAGGCATGGCACGTGGCCAATTTCACTTTACCATTGGCATGAATCTTGGAGAACTCTAAAAAATTAGTACTTTCGCCTCCCCTGTTTTTATCAGCAACCTTTTTTAGATGACACGCACCACTCTGGTTTTCATTTTGTTCATAAGCCTATCATCAGGGCTCTTCGCACAAAGGTATGCCTACGTGGATACGGATTATATATTGAAAAATCTGAGTTCGTACAATACGGCTCAAAAGGAACTTGACCGCGTATCTATCCAATGGCAATCTGAGATAGAGCAGCGCTATGAGTCTATCGACCGTTTGATAGCGGCCTATCAGGCCGAAAAGGTTCTGCTTACGGAAGATATGCGCAAGGAGAGAGAAGACGAAATAGCGCGCAAACAGACTGAAGCAAAAGAATTAAAACGGCAGCGATTTGGAGTAGATGGAGATCTTTTCCAGCGAAGACAGGAATTGATCCAGCCTATTCAGGATGAAATTTACAACGCCATCAAGGAAGTTGCTCAAGGTGGGGGATTTTCTGTTATTTTTGACAAAGCCAAAGAATCAAACATTCTCTATGCCGATCCGAAGTACGACAGAAGCGACCGGGTACTCACACGCCTCGGCGTGAGTTCAAAAGACCGTGGCGGCTCAGACGATGATGACACCGATACCGGAACTGGTAATGAAGCTGAACCTCAAAACGAAAAAGTTTCTCCACCCAGCAGAGATAGTGGTGGTGGGCGGAAATAGTAAACCAAACAAGATCAGAAACAACAAACAAAATGAAAAAGTTAATTATCCTGGCAATTTTTATTACTGGAGCAATAACCCAGAGCAATGCTCAAAAATTTGCCCATGCCAATTTTGAAGAAATTGTAACCATGCTGCCTGAGCGGGCTGCGTCAGAGAAAGAAGTTCAGGAGCTTCAAAAAACGCTTGAGACCCGATTGAATTCGATGGTTACGACCTACCAAACCAAACTGGCTGAATTTGAAGAACAGGGAGCAACCATGAGCAATACGCTTAAAACCAGTGCGCAGGGTGAGATTTCAGATTTGCAACGCCGTATCCAGGAGTTTCAGCAAACAGCTTATGGCGAAATCGAAGCCAAGCAAAATGAATTGATGGCCAAGATGTTTGAAAAAGTTCGTACTGCCGCACAGAATGTCGGTAAGAACGGAGATTTCACTTATATCTTCGATTCCAGCAACGGTACATTGTTGTATGCAGGTGGACAAGATGTTACCGCACTTGTGAAAAAAGAACTCGGCATTTAATTCATAAGCACCTTACCAAAATCAAAAACATCCCTACTTTGGGATGTTTTTTTATGTCTCCTACTTTCGACCATAGACCCATTGGCATTTTCGATTCGGGAATCGGAGGACTCACCGTTGCAGCCGCCATCGCGCGAAGACTGCCACGCGAACGCTTGATTTATTTTGGCGACACAGCCCATTTGCCTTACGGCGAAAAATCACCCCAGGCTTTAAGATCTTATGCATTGGGCATTCTCGATTTCCTGCTTTCGCAAAACTGCAAAGCGATCGTCATTGCCTGCAACACAGCGTCTGCTGTAGCTTACGAAACCGTAAAAAAACACGCAGGCAAGAAAATTCCGGTGATCAATGTGATTGATCCCACCGCAAAATATGCCGTGCTTCAGAATCCGAAAGGCAAAATAGGCGTCATTGCCACCAAAGCCACTGTAAATTCACGGGTCTACGCCAAGCGCATCGAAAAGATGGCCCCGGATGTAAAAGTGACCATGCTCGCCACACCGCTTCTGGTATCGATGATCGAAGAGGGGTTTTTCAACAACAACATTTCGCAGGCCATCATCAATTCTTATCTCGAAAAATCGAGTTTGAGAGATATCAATGCCCTGATTTTGGGCTGTACACATTTTCCACTTGTCAGAAAAGAAGTGGAAAAATTTTATGCTGGACAGGCTACGGTGATTGATTCTACCGAAATAGTGGCCGAACACACAGCCCAGGTTCTTCAATCACTCAACTTGCTCTCCGACAAGAAAAATGGTGCCCACCGCTTTTTTGTCTCCGATCTCACCGCTTCATTTGCCGAAAGCACGCAGATATTCTTTGGGGAGAAAGTAAGGCTGGAACAGAAGAATCTTTGGAAGGATAAAGGGGAAGGCTAGAAGCGAAAAGCGCAAAATGAAGAGATGCGGATGCACTGTACACCTTTAAGAAACAATAGTGCATAATTAAGCAACACGAATTTATTCATTTGAATTGCTGTAAATCATAATATTATCTTTACTAAGCAACAATAAAGGATATCTAAGCAACAGAATAAAAACGAACGATGCCGAGAAAAAATCGGTTCCGATAGATTCCAGGCCTACAAATTGCGGCTGGCGAATTGTAGAAAAGAAGCAAATTTTGGTTGAAAGAAGCAAATTTAATTTGAAAGAAGCATTCTCTTACCGGACGAGCAATGCAGACAAAAAAGTACGCCAGAGCCGGTTGGCTTTTGCTAAGGAGGATTTCACTTTTATCAGTTTGCTAAAAAAAGAGAGGTAGAATAATACGTAGATGCGCGTTGGTTACCTACGAGAAACAGTTTCAAATCAACACTTTATCCTCTGCCCAAAAGAATTCAATCCACTTTCAAATCCTCATACCAGGTCTTATATTTTGCATAACTCTCGGCCATGAGCCGCATACCTGCCACCGCTTTTTCCATATCGTTTACTTTCACCTGTACAGCCGGAACACCCGCCCAAATGGTCCCTGCCGGCACCCGGGTATTTTCGAGCACCACGGCGCCCGCAGCAACGATACATCCACTTTCCAGATAAGCATTGTCGAGCACAATGGCTCCCATCCCGATTAATACGTCATCCTCAGCAAAGCAGCCATGCACAATAGCCCTGTGGCCAACAGTAACCCGATCGCCAAGTTTGATGGTGCTTTTATTTGTGGTACAATGCAGAATGGCTCCATCCTGGATATTGACCATATCTCCCAAAATGATGGCCCCGGCGTCACCGCGAATCACGGCCTGATACCACACACTGCATTCCTGCCCGATATGCACATCGCCTACCACCGTGGCGCTGGGAGCCAGCCAGGTTCCTTTACCGATAAACGGTGCCAGGCCATTGACTGCGCGTACCTCTGCCATCAGTGTTTTCCGAGATCAGCTTTGCAACACCCGTGAAGATTGTCGTATGCCTCCTTGGAAGGCTTCGTATCTCCAGCCACATAGCCAAGATCGTTGATGGCTTGTTTTACTTCCTTTTCGGTTGTTTTTTTGGGGTTGTACTTCACGTAAATTTCGTTGGCGTCCACGTCCACGCGCACCGTCTTTACACCATTTTCGTAGGCCATGCCTTTTTCGATGGTATTTTTGCACATCATACACACCACGGAAGATGATACCGTCATCTCACCACTGGCTGTGTCTGCAGGCATGCTTTCAGTCTGCGCTTGCGCGAAAGAAAATCCTGCAATAAGAATAAAAGCACTCATTAAATACTTCATGATTTTTTGGTTTTAAGTTTTAGTCGGGCACCAATATAAAAAGTTCTTCCATTCAAGGGCCCGTATATCATGGAAGCATCAAAGTTTGATCCGAAAGGGTTTTCTGCATCGATTATCGCATTGGACTGGATAAAATTACCCAGGTTTTCCGCACCGACATATATTTCAAAATTATGAATAACCCGCGTCACCTGACTGTTCAGAATGAAAAAAGAATCTGATCGCTCAGCAATTCTGAATTCTTCAGGATTTCCTGCCGTGTTCGGCAAACGTGAAGTGCCATACCAATTGGTGGTAAAATCCAGATACCAGTTTCCATTCGGCGACGTATACCCCACATTAAAAAGGGCGCGGTGCCTGGGAATCATCGGTTTGTCCAACCTTCCGGAAATGTAATCCATCTGCACATCCTGGTATTTGTACGACACTTTTGCACCAAGACCTTTTACGAGTTCTGCCTGAAAATCGGTTTGGAAACTATGGGCAAATGACTGACCCTGCAGATTGTAAAACAAGAGCTGGCCGGCATCAAAGTCTCTGTCCACCACCAATTGATTTTCAAAAGCAGTATAATAATAGTCCATATTGAATACCGCATCCCGCTTCCCCAATTCAAATTTGTGCATAAAAGAAACCCCTGTATTCCAGGATGATTCTGCCCCGGGATTTTCCAGTACCCGGATTTGCCTGGAGCTCGCCAACAAACCCAACTGATCGGCGTATACATTGGCCGATCGAAATCCGCGACCCGCAGTAGTTCGCAAGGTGGTGAGCGGCTTCAAATTGTATTTCAAATGCAATCTGGGTGAAAACTGCGTCCCATAGAGGTTGTGAAAATCTGTACGGGCACCAGCCACAGCCGTAAACCGCGGACGCTCATAGGTGTATTCTGCAAAAATACCCGGCACCTGCTCTGTCCTGGTAAAAACAGAATCGTCCAAGGCTTCATTGTAATCATCGTAGAGATAATGGACGCCAGCAGCAATCCCGTGGTCGCTGTATTGCGCAAATTTCGTTTGAAAAATCGCATTCAACCGGGCATTGTGTTGGATACCTGCGTATCGGCGCATCCCGAAATAGGTGTCCACATCGGTATAACTGTATATACCCGTAATCCCCACACTCCGATCCTCACGTGCAAGCGAAAGAATACCCAACTTGGCCAATACTTCCGCCTGCTGATAATCCATCCCAAATCCATAGGCATCGGTCGTACCGAGGTCCTCCGAGCGGTTAAAACCGGTTTGTCCGGCTGTACGTTCTTCGCTGGTATATTTTGCAACGATATGTGAGCGCAACCTGTCACCGCTATACTTCCACCGATTCATGAGTTTCACACCTTCCCGGAGCGGCATATCCAGAAAACCATCATCGTTCTGATCCACCTTCATCTGCTGGGTATGAACGCCGGCAAAGAGCGCAGTTGACCATCGTTCTGAAAGATTTTTGTTCCAGATTGCATTGGCTTCGTAACGCGCCTGATTGCTTGCAAAAATGTCGGCGTGTAATACCTC
>JBBSDD010000038.1:0-11782 GCA_038249755.1 Flavobacteriales bacterium
ATTTTGGGAATAGATCCGGGAACAACCATTATGGGCTACGGAATTATTTTGTGCAAGGGGAAGAGTTTGACTCTTGTGAGCCATGGCGTTCTAAAATTGTCCAAATATGCGGATCATGGAATCAAACTCAAAGTGATTTTTGAGAAAATGATCCAGTTGATTGACACGTATCATCCGGACGAACTGGCCATCGAGGCCCCGTTTTTCGGTAAAAATGTACAGAGCATGCTGAAACTGGGCCGGGCGCAGGGTGTGGCTATTTCAGCAGCCTTGAGTCGGGATATTCCCTATTGTGAATATGCCCCGCGACGGATCAAACAAGCCATTACCGGAAACGGAAACGCCTCCAAAGAGCAAGTAGCCAAAATGATACAAACCCTGCTTTCCATGAAAACCCTTCCCGATTATCTTGATGCCTCAGACGGACTCGCGGCGGCACTTTGCCACAGTTTTCAAAACGCATCATCCGAAAAGCCAGGTTATACATCCTGGAAAGCTTTTATCTCTGAAAATCCTGGGAGAAAAATCCGCTGAGAAGCCGGAATCAGGCTTTGCTGATTCTTTCGGCAAGCGATTCCATCTCTTCCTTAGATAGAGTGAGTTTCGGACGGGCAAAATTCATGTCGTGAACTGAGTCCATTGGGATCAGGTGAATATGGGCATGAGGTACTTCCAAACCAATGACGCAAACGCCAATACGTTCACAACGTACAACCTTTTCTATTTTCTTAGCCACGGATTTGGCGAAGACCATCATCCGACCCAAATGATCGTCGGGAATATCAAATATGTAATCAATCTCCGTTTTAGGGACTACGAGGGTGTGACCTCCACGAAGCGGACTGATATCAAGAAAGGCCAGGAATTCGTCATTTTCAGAAATTTTATAACAGGGTACTTCTCCGCTGATAATTTTTGAAAAAATGGTTGCCATGACTATCTATTTATTTCTACGATTTCGAATTTGACCGTACCCGCCGGCACCTGTATTTCTGCCACATCCCCCACAGCTCTCCCCAAAAGGCCTTTCCCGATGGGAGAATCGACCGACAGTTTTTTTGATTTGAGATCTGCCTCATTTTCTGCTACCAATTGATAAATCATGGTCTGATTATTCGCCAGATTCTTAATTGTTACTTTGCTGAGAATATAAGCTTTTGAGGTATCCATTTTGGACTCATCCACTACGCGGGCATTCGCCATCACATCATCCATTTTGGCAATGCGTGCTTCCAGCAATCCCTGCGCTTCTTTCGCAGCATCGTATTCCGCGTTTTCCGAAAGGTCGCCTTTATCGCGGGCTTCAGCAATTTGCTGTGAAATACGGGGTCTTTCCACCGTTTTAAGGTTGTGGAGTTCGTCCTTAATCCGCTTAAGACCTTCGACTGTATAATAGTTTATTTGTGCCATAACATCATGTTTGCTTGATCTATATATCAAAAAAGAGAAAACCCTTTTTCAGGACTTTCTCGATAGCGCCAAAGATAAGACTATTTGCCGATTCGAAGGGCAGGGTTGGAATGATTAAAAAAGCCCTCCAGTTTGGAGGGCTCTTCAAAACTTAAATTTATCTCATCACTCAGTCCGTCCCAGGTGCAAACGCGCGCCGATAGCGTGCGTTCCGTTAAAGGGATCCGTAGCGCGATACGCATAGTCGATACTTATTAGAGATTTTTTCGGACCAAACTCGAATTGTACTCCTGCACCAGCCGAAAGTCCGGTATATACAACGCGACGCAAATCAGCATTGGTAATTTCCTGCTCGTAATGATAACCTCCACGGAGAAATACCATATTTCTGAAGGAGTATTCTGCTCCAACGAGGAAATTGTCATATGTGAAAGAGTTGGCAACGAAAGCGCCGTGTCCGGTCAATTGGTGATCTTCAGCAAGGAAAAAATCATAACTGAAAGCGATATTCACCAAAGATGGAAGCTCATAATTGGCCGACCTGAATTCGGAAGTAAGTGCAAATTCTCCATCGGGAGCTTCGCTTTCAAAACTTAAACCATCGCCAGAGAAAGACATCGGTGGACCGACATTTCTGAGAGCAATACCAAATTTCACCTGATCGCGCTCACCGGTCACATATTTGATACCGGCATCCAGGGCAACTCCGGTGGCTCTCAAATCGGCAACTCCTTCAGAAATCACACGCACAGTGATACCACCATAAATGCTATTTGAAAACGCCTTGGCATATGAGACCCCGATGTTGACCATGTTCACATTGAAAAAGGTGCCATCACCATCCGGTGTTTCCGTTGTTGTGCGACGGATATCTCCGAAGTCAAAGGCAGATACACTTATACCAAGTGATCCTGTCTCGCCCACCCGCTGTACAAGACCGACAGAATTGACCCCCACATTGGAACCTGAAAGGTAGTTGATATGTGTAAAACCCACTTCCGTTTGTTTTACCATAGCCATACCCGCTACATTCAGATACATAGCTTCGATGGGACTCGCATCCGCCATATTGGCTCCGGCAAGGGCATTGCTTCGCGCCCATGGATTCACGAGCATTTGCATACCTCCGGCGGAGCCAGCCCTGTCGGGATTGCCTGCAAGGGCAGGATTTACGGCCAGAGCTGTCGCCACAACGATGAGGGCTTTAGAGATGTATTTCAAACTGTGTGTCATATTTCAACAATTGATCGCTCAGTGAACAGGTTATTAGAAGTTTCTCAAGTCGGTAGGACGCGTTGCTGCATAAAACTTCAGCACGCGTTCGCCCAAACCGGGAGCCTGGATATGTACCAAATACATACCACCGGCAATTGGAATAAAGCGCTCATTTTGCAAATCCCACTCGAGAAACGTATTGGGATCGTCTTTTTCCAAAATCCGTACAAGTGTACCGTTCATGGCAAATATCTGAATCTTACACTCCTGGGGCAAATTCACGAACTTCACCCTGTTGTCTATCCGACTGGTTTCGTAAGCTGAATAAGCATAATAAGGATTTGGAACTACATCGATAAGCGCGAGCGCATCCTCTCCAACTGCCATAACATTCGTGGTCGTTTCAATGCCTTCCGTGTTAAACTCATAGAATGGAAACCAATTGTTCTCACTCAATTCCAGTGTGTCGTTAATTGGTGTATAGGGCAAAGACAATTCGCCCAAAGCGGTAACGGTCGTAGCGTAAGGAATGTAAGGCTTTCCTATTTCCACAGATATGCGTGCATTTCCAGGCACCAGACCTTCTGACATGGGTACAAATGGGCTTGCAGGATTCTGAAGAGGATAAAGAACCCAGTCAAGACCGCGATATACCCTTCTTCTGACCAAAACCCCTGCATTCAGAGAATTGAAAATGAAATCTCCATTGTCATACATGGGCATATAATCTGCTTCACCGGATTCAGGCACAGCTCTGTTTTCTCTGAGCATTTCATTTCTGAACACGTACACGTAATGCTCTCCACCCGCCACTATTCCATAAATAGGATCCGGACCAGTAATGAGATTGCTCGTGGGATTCCAGATCATATCGTTGCCATTATCGCTTACGCGGAATGAGTTTTCACCAAACGCTACATTCTGACGCTCCCCGGTTTCAGGCGTGATGGCATACCCTGGAAACCAGCTCATACCAAACGACAATCCGACAAGGGTTGTCTGAGATGGATAGCGTTCCTGAACATATTCCAGCATCGAAGCAGCTACACCAGCTGGCAAGGCAGCAACAATGGCATCAGTCCATACCTGACGACCAAAATTGGTAGCTTCATCAAAATTACCACCTGGATCCAATTGGGTCAGTCCATTTTTATCAACAGAAAGCGCGCGTCGCAAAAATTGCTTGGCCGCACCATTTTCAGATTCAGAAGGTTCCCAATGCATTTCAAAAACAGCACTTCTGCTCCATTTCGACTTATCAGGGGTAAAGAAAAGCTCTACGGAATTCAATGCTGTTAACGGCCTTGATGCTTGGATGTTTTGCGCTTTTGCATCACCGGACAAGGGAGATGGGCCACAATTATAACCTGCTACAAGTCTTGCCGGAGCAAAAATGCCTCCCAGGACAGCCTCATAAATCTGACGATCATCCGTGCCAATTTCGTCTTCGAAAAGAATGTTTGCAAATGTCCCATCTGGTAAGATATTGCACGCATCACCGACTGGATCTGAATCTCCAGCCTGATTGGTACCAGAACGGATCCAATTGAGCAAGGTATTTCCTTCCTGATCGGGGAAACCAAATAACCATCCTGAATTCTCACCTGAGAAAGATAACTCGGCAGATAACAATTCCGGATAGGGCCGGGATGCAGCATCGTTGAGATCGTTCAGAGGATACGTATATTGCTCGATTTGAACTGAAATTCCGTATTCTGGCAAAAGTTGCTCATTCCTGAATTCAATTGTTCTTTCACTGAGAATCGTATCCTCAGGGTTTGCGAGATCAACAAGAATCCATCTGGCATCATCAACGCTGCCGATATACGTTCCGTCTGCATTTCTGTCTTTCACAAATTTCAGGTGAAAACGCGCAGGTTTCACATTCAGTGGATCGATAATCTTCACCGTGAGCGGACCAAAACCAGGTTCATATGTGATTACATCTTCTTTATATGGAGATCCCGACATGATTGCGTCAATTGATTCCTGAGTCAGTTGAAGTTCATTTCCACCATTACCGGCTCCTTCAAGCCTTGTAATTGGTAGACCATCTCCATAGGTAGTCTGGGATACTGTGCCGCCCTGTTCTGGGACCGGCTTGTGCGGGATTACAGTAATAGGCTCCACAGCTCCACCGAAAGCACTGCTTCGACCCCGAAGGAAAGGAAATGGCTGACCAGAAAGCTGTTGGGGTTGCGGATTGTAGTCCTCATAGTTGTTATAACCATACGCCACCGCAATAAAATAATACTTCTTAAAATTAACCAGACGGTTGTCACCGCTTGCAAACCTGTCAGAAGTAATTCTTATAGAGTGTTGAATTCCCTGATTTGCACCGTTCACACGCTCACGCGGTACTGGCAATCCGATATTCTCGTCAAATTCATAATTTACAATCTGACCAATTCCATCTTCAATGTCGCCTTGATATACCAATCGTGCAAATTGTTCATCGTCGATCTGGCTAACTGATACCAGATTATTACGCACCTGGTACACCTGATATCCCTGAAAACGGTAAAACTGGTCATTTTCCTCCCCGAGAATATTGGCAGGTGGAATGGTCGGATCAAGTTCTTCGTAAAGTTCGAACTGGTTGTTGCTCACAGAGCTGGTATTGCGCAAATACAAGATCACCTCTTTGTCGAGTTCCTGCGCTGCGAGTTCTGGCGCATCCGGACCGCTTAACAAGCGGAAGCAGTTTTCAAATAAAGCCTGGGCTTTGTCATCTGCCTGGAACAGGGAAATAACCGAGGCAAAGGGTCCACCAGTGGATGCGCGGGCATAAACAACACCTACCGTGATATTATTAAACTGTCCGGGACTCAAGGTAAAAGGACCAGCAGATTGGAGAAAACGTCTGTCTCCAAATGGATTGGGCGTTGAACCTGGCCCTTGCGGGCTTTCCTCTGTCCAATTTGAAATTGCAGGCACCAAACCTCCGGTGCCCCAATTCAGTGGATCAGATGTTCCCGGAAACATAAAATCAGTTGGTATTGCCGTTGGGATCAGGGGATTATAACCAATACCGCCAACAGTCATTGGTGTTCCATCTTTCCAAATACCTTGCATCATATTGTAGTATTCGATGGCAATGCTTGGATCGGAGGTTGGAGGAGGTCCGCCATCGCCGGGATTGGAATGGTATAAAAATCGCCTCATACCAAACCGCTCGTTGTCTATTACATTGTCTATAAAAATAGAATCTGCCCCCTCGGGGTCAATCGACGTATCGAAGTAGCCCAGACCATTTAACGCTTCATTTGGACCAATACCCACCAAATTGCTAATTCCGTCTGAGTCCTGATAAGGTCCTTCAAAGAAGTCAACACCAACTGCCGGAGGCTGTGCGCCATATCCCGGACCGCTCGCGGAACTTATATCCACATCCTGTCCATTATAACTATATCCCAAACCCCTAACGACATCACAACCCACATAATCATCGATTGCATTTCCAAGATCTGTATCAATCCATTGTGCAAAAAATGTGTTGTTCAAAGTCAAAGTTCCCCTGTTGATGAGAACATAATTGACAAAGGTCATATTGTTGATTTCATCATTGGTGGTAAAACCAAACATCTGGGCCTGGATTTCCATTCCAATTGGCTGACCTTGAGATTCACTGTGGATGTTTCCATTGTCATTGAATACCCAGTACATTGTAAAGTCTCCAAAAAGTGGAACCGGGTCAGTTACCAAACGCGTGCGGCAATCGATTTGCTGATCAAGATCATAGAGTGGATAATCTCCTTGTCCTGGCTCGTAAAGTCCAGGTGTAGTAAGAATTTCATCCGTATCCGGATTCCGCAAATCGGCAAAAGGCGCTACAATGGCACTTTGTCCCAGGCCGATATCCCCCTGTACGGGCCACTCCAGAATTTCCTGAGGTATGATATAACCCTCTTCAAAAAGTGGATCTTCAGAAGGATCAAGACCTTGGTTGACGAGGGTAAAATAGTACCTGTGGATTTCCACCATCTGACGGGATACAAGAAAATGTTTGTCCCATTTTGAACAAGATTCGGCGGTTGTAGAGGCCGCACCGTCAATAGACAGTGGACCTGGCCAATAGTCATTCCCATCCTGACGAAATTGTATGGCCGCGAGCTTGAGATTGCTGGCAGGGTCACGACCCCCCATCCAAAGCGCTCCTGCGAAGACTACGTGATTCCGTCCACCAGCAGGTACTTCGTAATATGGTTGGCCATTTCCGCGGTCATACCAGGTATTACCCCCCGTTTCTGCGGAGGTGCGTACATTGTTAACAAAAAATTCAGTGATTGTCACGGCAGGGGAGCAACCCGCGGCCTTCGATCCCAACTGACTGGCAGATTTCGATTTGGGTCCGACAACTTCCCTTCCATTCACTTGAGTGACGCTGGCTGTGAGCAGAGCTGCGCAAATAACAAAATAGTTAAACACTCTCATAGGGTAAAGATTAAATTATGATTTAAATAAGGCATTAAAAATCCAGGCGGAGGCCTAGTTGTATGGTTCTGGCAGTGCTGTAATTAAAAGGTGAATTCACATTTAAGGCGTATAACTGACGAAATGATTCTGAATCCAATTGTGCTTCAATGTTTGGTTGAAATTGGGGCGAATTCAAATATCCATCGTCATCAGGATTTCCAGTAAACCGGTATACCCGAATAATATTCTGTGTGTTGAGTAAATTGTTCACCAGCAAATAAACATTGAGGAAAGCCTGTTTTTGTTTTTCGGCGTCCTTACCATAATTCAACGTGAAAGACTTGTCGAGTTGGGCATTGATCAGGAACTGAAATGGAAGTCTGGAACCATTGATGGTGCCAAGCAATTGCGGCGTACCACCACCCTGGATGAAAGCTTCCGCTGTACCAACTTGTTGTTGTGAATACGGTGTTCCTGAGCCCAGTGTGCTAACAATATTCAATCCGGTGTTGGATAGAATCTGACGACCTCCAATCACCGGACCGTTGTAATCTTTACCAGAACCATAACGATAGTCAAAAGTGGTAATAAACAGGTGACGCTGATCGCGGTCTGTTGGGAAAATTACGCGCAGATTCGGGTCTCCTGAGTTGACAAGATTCACGGCTGACTCTGCATTGGAACCTGTTGCGGAGGCAAACTGCAAGGTATAAGCAGCCCTCAGGGTCACGTTACCGGTTCGTCTGAGGTCATAGGTCAACGTCAATCCCTTTGTAGTACCAAAGTCGAAATTATCGAACGTCGTGTATGTCACCGGGTATGCTTCAAGAAGCCGACGCGCCTGAATTTCATCCTGGGTTTCCCGGTAGAAAGCAGAGATTTTGAGGGAAGAAGAGCGCGAGAGTACCTGTTGAAATCCCAGTTCATATTCTGTAGTCCTCGTCGGTTGCAGATTTGGATTGGCTATCGCAGTGTTTCCTCTGTTTTGAATAAACAGATAATCCGTCAAATTCGAAATGTTTTGCCCGGTAGGACGCTGCGTAAGAATGTCGTAATGTGCAAAGAATACGGCCTCATCCGAAATGGGGAACGAAAACGCGATTCTAGGCATGATGTTGATCTGAGGCGTGTAGTCTTCAAATGCATCTTCTGTTAGATTTTCACCCACAGCATCTGTATCAAACAAGGCAGGCGCGATACCACTTGCTGTCCTGAGAACCCTTGGATCGGGAACAATAACCCCTTGGGCATTGTACCATGTATCTCCGTCGCGATATCCATTAATCGTCGCACTGGAAGGGTTTTGCAAGTCACTCACGTACACCACCCAGTCTTCGCCTACATTGGATGGATGTTCAGGAAAAAAGAAACCATCATTCTCTGCATTCATTGGATTTCTGGTATCGGCTACTGTTTGTGCCTCTCCAATGACAAATTTATCTTTCAGCACAGGCTGATTGGCATCAAATCTGTCCACACGTACGCCAACGTTGAAAATGATGTCGTCGAAGGCAAACTTGTCCATGATATAACCAGCGATGTAAATTGGTTCAAATGCCGCACGTGGCCTGGTAAGATTTCCATCTGCATCTCTTTCATTGAAAAAGTCATTTACCGTAGGGCTGCGGCCTGTAATTCGTTCACCCGTGTAGTCATAACCATAATAGTCAACCCGTTCCCGGCCTTGATTTAAAAGCTCGTCGGCACTGAACATATCCAGACTGAAAATATCAGGGTCAAGGGCATCAACATTGATATAATCAGACCCGTTTGGATCAAGTCCAAGCGCAAGTCGCAGGTTGCGGTCGAAAGTCGACTGGCTTTCTATATCGTTTAATCTGTCGTATGTATAAAAAGGCTGCCCATCAATAATACTTAAAGTAGGTGTTCCGGCTGTATTTGGTACGGCAATATGTGAGTTGGTATTTAGCCTGGCAATTTCCCACAATTCCAGCGGAGTAGCACTGAAATTGCGTTGGGTAAATTGTTCAAATTCAAAACCCAGGGTAATGGCATGATCTCCAATATCAGCCGAACCCGAACCTGTAATTCGAAATTGATTGGTGCTAAATGTTTGGAACGTGCCGAATGGTCTGCCAATTCCGCGATATAAATTATAAAGATCAGGCGGCACCTGACCGTTAATTAAACCTCCAGATACATTGATATCTTCCAATTCTCTCACGGTAAATCCAATCTCATCGTAGTAATTGTATAACGCATTGGTGTAAGAGGCCAAATCAGGGTTGGCGTCACTTGGTGAGAAAGTAGTTTCCAGAACCCTGTATCCACTGTGATAAAACCCACTGGCTGCCGTATCTGCCCTAAACTCGTATTCATTGGCTTGTATTTCTTCAAAGGCACCAACATGTCCATAATTGAAGAGACGATCTTCGTGGCGTTCATCCCAAATACGTGTATTTGACTGTTCATAATCCACCATGATGCTATAAAAGATATTCTTTACCAATGAAGAAGCATTATCTGCATCAGAATCCCCTCCAAAACGTTGGGTAAATCGCGCAAAAGCCCGGTAAGTAAGGTCCCTTCGTTGCCCATTGTTTTGGTAATTCATGAAGCTGTTTGCGTAATTATAAATACCATTGGCGGTAAAGTCAAAAGTACCTCCTACCGAAAAGTCAATATTGGGCGTGGTTGCGATATCAATTTTTGTCGTAAATGTCCCGCCCTGGACTCTCGCGTTTTGCCTGGCATCCACACGTTCCCAATCATTTTCGCGAAGGAAAAGAGAAGCTTGGTTACCCTGAATATTCGGTGATACGAAAGACGAATTCACCGGATTGCCATTGGCATCCAGATACACATTCGTGGTGGGGTTAAAAGTTGGATCATTCAATACAAAATTGATCGGATTGTCAACTAGTCCCTGACGCACATCGTTCTTTAGCCTGAAGTTTCCGATGGCTGATGGCCGGGAATCCAGAGAGTTTCGGTAATTGGCAGACAAAATAAAACCAAGCAACGGACGTTCTTTGTTTCCTTCTGCATCTTTTTTGAAAAGCAATGGGCCGGATAATACGGCCTCCACTTGCGTCTGGGCATATGAATCCAAACCAAATCCACCACCGTCTTCATCGGCAAAACCTGAAGTAATTACATCTATTCCTCCGAAAAACTGGCTACTGGCACCACGCGTGGTAATGGCGATCAAACCCCCGGTCACGTCCCCATAATTCGCCGGGATACCTCCTGTCAATACTTGTACCTCTTCGATGGCGGCTTTGGGAAGATTGGTCGATCCACGTATCTTAATCCCATCAATATAAAAGAACGTATTCCCTTCGCGGGCTCCGCGAATGGATACTCCATCATTGGTTTGTTGTACACCACCAACTGTCGTTGCAATGGAAGTTGCAGATCGACCTGGCATTTTAACGATATCATCTCTCGTAACTGTGGCACCAGTTGATCCACCATCCTTATCAATAAGCGGCACCGTATATTCGATTACTTCAAACTCATCTAACTTGACACCAGATTCAAGTTTAATATCCAGAAATGTGATTTTTTCGTTGCTAACCCGCACACTGTTTATTTGTTGGGCATTGTATCCTACATAGGATACCAAAACGTTGTACGTCCCAGGAGGTATTGGTTTGATGGTGTAATCTCCATCGAAGTCAGTAGCTCCGCCGGCTACTTGTCGGTCACCGGATTGTAAAACGATATTTACAAATGGGAGGGGTTCTCCTGTTTCTGAGTCGGTAAGTTTACCTTTCAGGGTACCAGAACCAACCTGGGCATAAAGTGATGGGGTAAGAAATATACAGATGAATCCCAACAGGTAAAGATTTCGCAACATAAGCTTCAGTTTACGTTTTTTTAACTTTTTCGCAACAAGGCGGTAAATATAAAGTAAATTGATTCATTCTACCAAGTCAAAAAAAACACACTTCCTGAAAAGTATATTTGACACTTAAAAATTGAATTGACCTAAAACAGTTCTTTGGTATTGAATGCCAAAAGACCACAATCCACGATAAGTCGCTACTTGGTGAAAATAAAAGTACGGGGATTATTTTAACCAGAGGGCATAACCAGTTCACACGAAAACGTAATTATTAACATGTCCGAAAGGTTATCGGCGTGTTAACGTCTTTTGGATTTTTTTCGAAATGTGCGCTTGAAGATATTGTCTTTGTGCTTTTTGCGTTGAATTCGCTCTGATTTTCGACGGGTTTTCTTCATCCGTTTCTGGACATCTTTGGTCTGAATTTCCTCGTGCTTTTTTATGCCTTCCTTTTGCGCTGCGGCGGCACCCTCATCCCTCTTTTCCTGTAATTCGAGAAATTCCTTGCGCTGTTTTTCCACCGATTTAGGATTTTCCTGGGCCTGGGCGACGGATTCTGCGAATAGGAGAAAGGATATGAGAAAAATTTTAATCATAATATTCCGTTTACTTTTGTCTTAGACCTTGTTATAAGTTCTGATTCTATGCCAAAAACCAATATTTTTACACTTCTTATATTCCTAACACTTTTTCTCTCGTGCAACAGGGACGATGATAACGCGGATCAGGTACCCCGCATTCCCACCGATATTCAGATCAACCTCAACCTTCCCCAATATAATCCTTTGTTAAATCCCGGTGGCTGGGTTTACGCCCTCGGCGGATCTCAAGGCATCATCATCTACCGGATCAGTCAATCTGATTTTGGCGTTTTTGACCGGCATTGCACCTATCAGGTGGTAAATTCCTGTCGGGTAAACGTAAATGCGG
>JBBSDD010000039.1:0-11583 GCA_038249755.1 Flavobacteriales bacterium
AATTTCCGAACCGTCCTTGCGGTTGAGGACCCAAATTTGTGTTTTCGTAGGTCTCCCTTTGGTGATACCTTCGAAGTATGACACAAATTTATCCTTTGATTCCGTGCTCATCAAATCAAAGAAGCAAAGAACGCTCACCTCCGAATCATTATATCCCAAAGCCTCCTTCCAGGCTTTGTTTACATATAGTATTCGGCCATTTGGATCAAGTCCCTGAATGAGGTCTGAGGCATTTTCAAACAGGTCTACATACTTTTCTTCCGTTTTTGCAAGTTGTTTTCGGGATTCTATGATATCTGTAATATCCTTCATACTACAGACATAACCCATACCCTGACCCCCTTCACTTCTAAGCTGTGATACGGATAAAAAAACATCACAGGCAGTGCCCGATTTGCGCAGGCACGAAATCTCTCCTTCAAATTCTCCTTCGCGATTGACCATCCTGATAATCTGCGCCAATTCATCACGCTGCTCAAATAATATCTTTACCGGCTCACCGATCACATCATCTTTTGAAAATCCCAAAATGCGTTGAGCAGTGCGATTAAACTCCTTAATATTTAAGTCGCTATCCAAAGAGACAATCATATTCAATGAACTACCTATAATACTGCTGGCATACTCTTCTGCCTTAACCAATTTTTCTTGCGTTTTTTTATGCTCCCCAATCTCCAGTTTCAATATTTGATTTATTTCTTCTGCCAGATCAGCCCTGATCTGATGTTGGGAAAGTGCTGATTCCATATAGCCATTTTGATAGGCATCCAGAACAAATGCAACAATAGCATAGTCACCTTTCAGCTTATTGGCAATCATCTCAACATGTCTTCTTTTTTCACCATTTCCAATTTCTACAGAACCAACAAAAAATCCAATTGCCCTGATGGCAGATTTGAGCTTATCCATTTCCCTGAAGGGAAGAATATCATTGATATTTAATCCAGAATGAAGGTTGCCCGGAAAATTTTCTGAAAGGCGATTAATGAAAACTATTTCCCACAAGCGTGTATTCACAATCCACGCCGGAATGTTCATGGCATTCGTATAATTTTCCCATTCCTGCATGGGAATAGCCAAATCCTTGTCGTTATCTATCAACAGAAAAATTAGTTTGTAGAATGTAAAGCTAAAAACTATTTAGCTCTCTACATCAATAAGAGATTCCACACCTTCCTCTGAAATAATACGCTTTCCATTTATTTTTACTTCTCTGCCCTGCTTGTACTTAATATTTAACACTTCAACACCCAGTTCATCATACTTCTTCCATGTTCCTGTACGTACCCCACTGGAGTATTTGCCCTCCATTTTTAATTTTTCATTCGGATGGTACCACATGTGTTTACCTACAGGTAATCCTGCTACATACTTTCCTTTGTAATTCGTTGAGCCATCGGTATATTCATAAATCCATTCACCCTGCCTTTCGCCGTCCACATATGACCCTTTTTCAATATGATCACCCACTTCATAAAACCATTCTCCTTCGCGCAAACCACCCACATATTCACCCTGCGTAATAATTTTCCCCTCCGCACCATATTCCACTGCGGATCCATCCTCCCTGCCTCTTCTGTAATACTCTTCCCTACGAAGTTTGCTATCCTCATAATACCATTTCCATTCTCCCTGAGGGAGACCGTTTAGATATTTACCTTTGTGCTGAATTTTCCCGTTTTCATGGTAAAATATCCATTCCCCAGTTCTTTCACTGTCTTTATATTCACCTTCTGCTTTTAATGTTCCTGACTCATAGAAGAGCTTCCATTGACCTTCAAAGCCTCCATTGAGATCAACTATACCCTCAGCCACTTTACTCCCCTTTCTATAAACTTCGCCCCCCGATATCTCTCCTCTTTCATCGTAAACTCTGTGAGTTCCTTCTTTTTTACCGTCCACATACCCACCACTTGACTTTACCGTTCCATCTGAAAAATATGTATTTCGCAAATCCAATATCACAGATTCTTCTGAATCGGTTACCAATTCTCCATCCCTGTATTTTTCAAGGGTAAGCAAATCCCCCTTTTTATCATAGGCTTTGAATATTCCATTTTTCTTGTCATTCATATAAAATCCTTCCTCTGCAATGATCCCATTTGGATGATAATATATCCAGGGCCCACGCTTATTACCCCGGTTGTCATAACGGTTTATTTTATCCGCTCTTCTCAAATTCCCATCCCTGTAGTTGAGCAAAGTGATAATTGTACCTTCCAAATCATATTCGAAACCATCTCCATTTTCCTTGCCCTCTGAGAAAGGCACCACCCTTTGTTTTTCACCTGTTGGATAGTAAAATGTAGTTGCATCACACTTCACATCTTCACAAAATTGAGAAACTTCATACTTTACCCCATCTTTATAATTCACCTGCGTGCCATGCCTCTCCCCAAACCGGTAATCTATTTCATTCATTATTTCCCCATTCTCCGCATAAAACGCCCATGTGCTATCCAACTGGAAGGTATTCCTGTTTCCTTCTGACTTCAAATTACCATTGGGGTAAAATGTTTTCCAATATCCATTGGGTTTGCCATCCTGCATGAATCCTTCGCTGCTCACCGTTCCGTTGGGATAATGAAATACGGTGTATTCCATACTTCCCTGACCTCTGACCTCAAAAGTACTCAGCAAAAGAAATATCCCAAGGCCAACCATATATACTATCTTTTTAAATTTCTTAAAAAAAGATGTATTAGATGTATGGGTGTTAAGTCTGTTCAAATCGTTTTTTGACATTGTTAGATATAATGACTTATCCAAAGTTAATAACAACAAGTGAACACTTTTTATTTTATAATTCATTGTAAAATGAGGATTTGCTTCGCTGTACACAAATTAACAGACAGTTCATTTTTGGATAACATGACTTTTTGAGTGAAACATAATATGTTTATAAGGTAGACTTGTTTTGCTCAAAAGTGGTTGTATGTATTTGTAGGATGATATGAGAAAATAATTCAAATGCATAAAGGGTTCTTATGAATCAAGTTTAGTTTTTGCTTGTTGTCAACGTTCTTTTAGGGTTATGAACAGAATGGATAGGGATAAGTTTATTTTTAATGTACTGAATTTGAATTTAATATAAAGAGCCATTCCATGAGGTGTTGATAAAAGAAAAACCTCAGGGATTGGTTATATTTGCGTTAAATTCTATCATATGAAGATAGCAATAGGTAGTGATCACGCAGGGTTTGAGCTAAAGAAATTGCTCCTTGATCATTTCGAAAATTCAGATCACTCGTTTGTCGACAAAGGTACATTTAGCCCGGATAGTGCAGACTATGCAGATTTTGCCCACCCTGTTTCGAAGCTGGTTGGCGATGGTGTAGTAGATTTTGGTATTCTTATATGTGGAAGTGCAAATGGGGTTGCCATGGCGGCCAATAAACACAGTGGTATACGTTGTGCTATTTGCTGGCTGCCGGAAATTGCATCTCTTGCCAAGGCACACAATGATGCGAATATAGCGGCTTTGCCTTCAAGATTTGTAAATGTTGGTGATGCCATCGAAATAGTAGAAACATTTTTGAAGACTTCTTTTGAGGGTGGCAGACATACAAGAAGGGTGAATAAAATAGCACTGTGAGACTGATTAGATTGGTAATTATTTTTGGGATAAGCTTTACGGGGATTTCCGGTTTTAGTCAATCCCATTTGTTTTCATATGATAGCCTTGCTGCAAAATACGCCAGTCGCATCGATACGTCACGCATCAGAATTGATCTTACTGCCCTTTCGGGAAATGAATTTATGGGTAGAGAAACAGCTGAGCCTGGTCAGAAAGCGGCTGCTTCTTATTTGACGGCCGTTTTTAAGAACATTGGATTGAAGCCAATCAATAAAAGACAGGGATACATACAGAATTATCCGCTTTTCAAATCGCAGTATGAGAGTGGTATGATTATTATAGATGACGATACTTTGAAAGTTCTCGAGGATTGTTACACGTTTACGGCTTTGACTGATACAGTGTTGGAATTTACAGAAATGGTATTTCTGGGATACGGTATTTCGGACGCTATGTATGATAATTATAAGAATAAGGATATGCGTGGCAAGTCGGCCGTGATATTTGCTGGTGAGCCGATGGTGAATGAGGTTTCGGTTATTTCCAATTCGGTTTTGCCGACTTTATGGTCAGACGGTTACGAAGCAAAATTAGCGCTGGCTGCTGCGCGTGGTGTGGCAGCGTTGTTTGTGGTTCAGGAAAATTTTGAGAAAAATCTTCCCAGAGTGACCTATTATCTTCAAAGACCAAAATTGTCGTTGGAAAGACCTACCAACCAAACATTGCCGGTGATATTTGTAAGTCCTGAATCTGTTTCGAGAATTTTTCCTGATTATGACACGGATTTGATTTATGAGGCTTTGACCTCTGGAGAACAAGAGTTTGAAATAAGCAGAAAAGGAGATTTATCTTTTCATATAAAAAGGAAAGTGGAGGAAGTAAGTGCAGAGAACCTACTCGGTGTTGTAGAAGGAGAAAAATTTCCTGAGGAGGTTGTTTTGCTCAGTGCGCATTATGACCATTTAGGTGTCAGAAATGGGGAAATTTACAATGGAGCTGATGACAATGGCAGCGGTACATCCACAATTCTGGAGCTTGCAAGGGTTTTTGCGAAAGCAAAAGAAGAAGGCAACGGGCCGGATAGATCAATGGGGTTTTTGCTGGTGAGTGGAGAAGAAAAGGGATTGCTAGGTTCAGAATATTATGTTGAGAATCCGCTCATACCATTAAAGAATACCGTGGTTGATTTGAATGTCGATATGATAGGTCGCACAGATTACGCCTATCAGGATAGCGCTGTCGATTACATTTATTTGATCGGGTCGGATAAATTAAGTTTGGAATTACACGCATTAAGTGAGAAAGTCAATGAGTGCTATACGAATCTTAAACTAGATTACAAATTTAATGATCCAGAAGATCCGGAGCGATTATACTACCGTTCAGATCATTATAACTTTGCCAGGCATAAAATACCTGTCATTTTTTATTTCAGAGGTTTGCATGATGATTATCACAAACCCACTGATACAGTTGAGAAAATCGAATTCGATAGCATTGGAAAGATTTCAAGGTTGATTTTTCATACTGCCTGGGAAATAGCCAACAGAGAAGACAGAATTCTTGTAGATGAAGAGTTGGATTAGTTATCTTCTTTTACAAGCTCTGATATAAGCGTCGACATCTGATCCATAAATTCCATGTGGTATTTTCCGGTACCTGGACCATAAAAGCCTGTATAAATTAGTCGAATATCCCTGTTTCTGTCGATGATAACGATGGTGGGATAAGACATAATATGATTGAGCATTGGAAACGTGACGGTCGCATTTTCTTTGCTCGCATAACCACCAAAAAGAAATTCTTCATCAATCTGAAGGTTTTTCTGCATTTTATTTATTCGTTTTTTGGCAACCTGAAAATCTTCGGTCAATTCGAAAGCGATGGGTATTACGCGGAGGTCGTCGTCAGAATATGGTTCGGATAGTTTTTTGAGAGCACGGGTGGCGTCCATGCAATTTGGACACCAGCTACCCATCATATCAAGAATGACAACTTTGCCTTGAAGATTTAAATTTTCCCAGCTAACGCTGTCTCCATCCTGATTTGGGAGTCGGAAGTCAATAAATTCGTATCCTTCCTTGAGATAGGTCAGTTGATCTGGTCTGCGCAGAAAAAAGGTTGTATCTGCAGCAGCGGACCATTTCGTAATGGATTTTGGTCCTGAGCGGAAAATGCCGTTTACAAGGCTATCACCCGCAATTCGAGCCTCGAAGTAGTACGCGTGAGCCCCATCAAAACCGCTGAGATAAACGCTTTCGTTCATGATATTGCCTTCCAGGTAGCGGTAGTCACCAGTTTCAGTGAGAAAACTGCCGTTCAATCTTCCCTGTTCATTTGTCAGAATAAGAATAGACTCTGTAAAGGTTTTATCGGGATTGGTAAATCGGGCATGGTATTGCTCAGGGAGAATTGTAGAGGATTTGGTGTTTGTATAGCGATAGTTTTTCCCTTTTTCGGCGTTGAATGAGATCGTAGTGGTATCTCCCCGACTGTAATTAATGAATGACCCGGTAATTAAATCAGGGCTTTCAATACGTCCCCTTAATTCGCTTTGGAAGACGGGCATCCGGGCAATGATCGAATCTTTGGTGACCGTTATATCGTCCACCTCAATTTCTTCTTTACCATTGTAAATAATGAGTTTCCAGGAATCATCCTGAAATTTCAAATCACCGGTGAATGGAAGTTCCTCAGGATCGAGTAGAAGCGAGAATCGATATATACCCATCATGTCGGAGCGTGGTTCAGAAGCAGTATTGGATTCTACATGTTCGCTACAGCCAAAGAGAAACAAGCCCGATGCGCAAAATGCTACTGCAATATAGTCTTTCATCACTTGTAAGTAAGTTTAACTATAAATCGAATTTAATTCCTTGAGCGAGTGGTAGTACTGTGCTGTAGTTAATGGTGTTGGTTTGCCTTCTCATATAAATTTTCCAGGCATCACTTCCAGATTCGCGTCCGCCTCCGGTTTCCTTTTCTCCTCCGAAAGCACCTCCTATCTCTGCTCCACTTGTACCGATGTTCACGTTGGCTATTCCGCAATCTGAACCTGCATGAGACAAAAATTGTTCTGATTCACGTAGATTCGTAGTCATGATAGCTGATGAAAGTCCTTGTACGACACCATTTTGGAGGTTCAGTGCTTCATCAAGTGTTTCATATTGCATAAGGTAAAGGATAGGTGCAAATGTTTCGTCCTGTACAATCTGGTAGTCATTTTCGACTTCAGCAATGGCAGGTCTTACGTAACATCCGCTACCGTAGCTTTCACCGTCCAGCGTGCCGCCGTCAACAATAATTTTACCTCCCTGGTCTTTGATCGCTTTGAGGGCTGTTTCATAAATTTTAACCGCTTCCTGATCAATCAAAGGTCCAACGTGGTTATTTTCATCGAGCGGGTCACCAATGCGCAGCTGGCCATAGGCTTTAACGAGTGCGTTTTTGACAGTTTCATAAATGTCTTTATGTATGATCAACCGGCGTGTTGATGTACAGCGTTGACCCGCTGTTCCAACAGCTCCGAAAACCGCCCCTGGTACCACAATATTGAGGTCTGCACTGGGTGTAATGATGATCGCGTTATTTCCGCCCAATTCAAGGAGTGATCGGCCCAATCGTGCTGCGACTGCCTGAGCTACGATTTTCCCCATTCGGATAGATCCGGTGGCTGAAATAAGTGGGATGTTTTTGTCATTCGATAACAACGCTCCTACTTTGTAGTCACCATTGACCAAGCAGCTAATTCCTTCCGGAAGATCATTTTCTTTTAAAACTTCTGCAAAT
The DNA here is from genome assembly GCA_038249755.1 of Flavobacteriales bacterium. GTDB lineage: Bacteria > Bacteroidota > Bacteroidia > Flavobacteriales_D > Cryomorphaceae > JBBQZU01. The sequence goes on from JBBSDD010000039.1 coordinate 7,367, forward strand.
ATATTCTGACATGCTATGGAACATAAGGGCGTTTTTTCGGATGGTTTCCAAACGCAAACATCACCACAGATCCATGCGAGTGCGCTGTTCCAACACCACACGGCAACCGGGAAATTGAAAGCCGAAATAACGCCAACTATTCCGAGCGGGTGATATTGTTCATACATTCGATGTTTCTCTCGTTCACTGTGCATTGTGAGGCCATGTAGCTGTCTGGAAAGTCCAACTGCAAAATCGCAGATGTCTATCATTTCCTGTACTTCGCCGAGACCTTCCTGAAGGGATTTACCCATTTCATATGAAACAAGTACTCCGAGGCTGTGTTTTTTCGCACGTAGTTTGTCGCCAAACTGTCGGACTATCTCGCCACGTAGGGGCGCTGGTTTCAATCTCCAGGTTGTAAATGCGCGTTGGGCGCTCTGAATTATTTTGGTATAGTCGTCGGTTGTTGCCGTGCTTACTGATCCTATTGGACTGCCATCAACAGGCGAGTAACTCGTTATTTCAGGACCTGAACCAAACGATTTTTGTCCTGTGGAGCATCCATTGTTGTTCGATTCTATAGATAAGGATTTTAATGCTTTTGTTACTTCCTTTGAAAGCATAGTTGAGGTGGAATTCATGTAGGAGAAATTTTTGCAAAGGTAAACTTATATTTTGGCTCACTAAAATTGAAATGATCCTCAATGTGACTGATAATCAATTAAATATGATATTACCGTAATAGAGCCCGTTTATTTGTTTTTTTAGGGAGGAACACCACGGAGGTACTTCAAGCCACGGAATAGGGCTTAAAATGGCAATCTCCGAAAAACGTAGATTTGGCTGCTAAACGGTTGTTTCGTAAACCGGGCTTTTATGTTTGACATGAGGCCTATGAATAAACCTCTTACAACGTTCCCATTTTTGTTCTTTTCGCTTAACATCGATACGTAGAACGAATCGAAGATCAATGGTTCAATATGTTCCAATGTTAGTTGATATTTGTGGGCGAGTTTGATCATATCTTTTTCTGTAAAATGCCATAGATGACGAGGCACATCGTAAGCAGCCCATGTGTTTTTATAAAATGCGGAGTCATACGATTTGTGGTTGGGAACGGCGATCACAAGTATTCCATTGGGCAGGAGATTGTCAATGTGGCGACTAAGAATTTCCTTAAAATTCGGAATGTGTTCCAAAACGTGCCACATGGATATGCAGGCCACCTTGGAGTCCAGATGGCGATAGTCTTCAATTGATCGTACGCTCTGGGTTTTTTCCTTAGAGGACTTTTGGGCATTTGGGTCGGGCTCGTACCCGACAATGATTTGATTATGATCGGAAGCATATTTGAGAAAAGCACCTGCCCCACTTCCGTAATCAATCCATTTTCCAGACGGTGCATATCTTTTACAGATAGAGAATTTGTAGCGAAGGTTTCGTTTTTGAACGGCGTGGTAAAGTTTATTAATCAAACCCGTTTTTATCTCGCTATGCGAAATGTATTCCGGAGACGTATAATATTTACTCAGAACTTCGGGGTGTGGTTGGGGATTGGTAAAAAGAAATCCGCATTCCTGGCAGAAATCCAGGAGGAATGTTTCACCTGAGGTTGTGTAATCCGTGCAGGACAGGGATGGAGAGATCTGAACGGAATCGCAGAGGGGACAATTTTCTAAAAACACCTTATCGGTTCCACGTGGAACGTCTGGTTCATTTCTATCATGTTCCACGTGGAACGAGGACTTATTTTCCGACATAGATCATTAATACGGATACATCTGATGGGGACACACCACTGATACGTGCGGCTTGGCCTAGCGTCGCAGGTCTGATTTTGTTCAGTTTTTCACGGGCTTCAGATGATATCGATTTGATGGAATTATAATCAAAAGAGGAAGAAAGTTTGATGCCTTCCAGGCGTGAAATTTTGCCAGCGAGTTCTTGTTCTTTGTCAATGTACCCTTCGTATTTCATCGAAATTTCGCTCGATTCCATCACCTCATCGGTCAATGATTTTCCAATGGTCGAACTTATATCGGCAAAAAAGGATTGAATTCCGGCTGACATTTTGATCAAATGATGGATTCCAATCTCTGGTCTGGTAACAATAGATTTGGCTTTGACCTGTTGTTTGATTTTTGCGGAATTGGCATTCTCCAGCACATCATTGGCCTGCTCAGGCGTAATACCTGTTTTATTGAAGAATGAAATTGTCTTGGATAAAGCATCCCGTTTCGTTTCCAGAACACGCATCCGATCATCGCTGGCCAAACCCAACGCATGGGACTTTGGAGTAAGCCGAATATCTGCATTGTCTTGTCTGAGTAGAATCCGATATTCGGCCCTTGAGGTAAACATTCTATAAGGCTCTTCGGTTCCTTTCGTAATCAAATCATCGATCAAGACGCCAATGTATGCTTCGCTGCGTTGAAGAACCAAAGGTTCTTTTTCACGAACTTTCAAATGGGCATTTATGCCTGCCATCAAGCCCTGACAAGCCGCTTCTTCGTATCCAGTCGTCCCATTTATTTGACCAGCGAAAAAAAGATTTTTCACCAGTTTGGTTTCTAAACTGTGGTCTAATTGGGTAGGCGGGAAATAATCGTATTCAATGGCGTATCCAGGGCGAAACATTTTGACATTTTCCAAACCGGGAATTTCTTTCATTGCTTTGAGCTGAACATCTTCAGGCAGACTGGATGAAAAACCATTTAAATAAACTTCTACCGTATTCAGACCTTCTGGCTCTACGAAAATCTGATGGCGATCCCTTTCGGCAAAGCGATCAATCTTGTCTTCGATGGAGGGGCAATATCTGGGTCCAATACCCTGAATGCGGCCATTGAACATAGGAGATCGATCGAATCCGGTGCGCAAAATGTCGTGAACATTTTGGTTGGTGTAGGTGATATGACAAGATCTTTGCTCAGGTAAAGGCGTGGTGTTTGTAAAAGAGAATTTCCCTCCTTCCGCGTCCCCAGCTTGTTCCTCCATCACCGAATAATTGATGCTTCGTCCATCGAGCCGGGGAGGAGTTCCGGTTTTCATGCGGCCGTGATCAAATCCCAAAGTGATGAGTTGCTCTGTAATCCCATGCGCTGCTTTTTCACCCGCGCGCCCGCCTCCGAAATTTTTCTCACCAATATGAATAATCCCATTCAGAAAGGTTCCACTTGTAAGAATTACACTCTTGGCTTTAATCTCGATTCCAATACTCGTTATAATTCCACTAACACGGCCTTCGTTGTCGATTTGAATCGAACTCACCATGTCCTGAAAGAAATCCACATTGGGTGTTTGCTCCAACATCATTCGCCAGGTTTCTGCAAAACGCATGCGATCGTTTTGGGTACGGGGACTCCACATGGCCGGTCCCTTTGATTTGTTGAGCATGCGAAATTGAATGGTGCTGGAATCGCTAACAATACCTGAATAACCCCCAATCGCGTCTATCTCTCTCACAATCTGACCTTTAGCAATACCGCCCATGGCGGGATTGCAGGACATCTGGCCGATGGTATTCATGTTCATGGTGACCATCAAAACACTGGAGCCTAGGTTGGCAGCAGCAGCAGCAGCTTCGTTGCCGGCATGTCCGGCACCGACTACGATGACGTCGTATTCCTGTAGCATAAGGTGAATTAAGATTTTTGGGCGGGCCGCAAAGATAGGTAATAATCTTCCTTTTGAGTCATCTGGCATTTGTGCTTTGCATCTTTGTCCTGATATCCACAAAGGTGCAGTACGCCGTGAATCATCACGCGGTGCAGCTCATCCAAGGAACGAATTTTTAGAGTGCGTGCATTGTCCTTTATTCGATCAATGCTGATATAAATATCTCCGGATATCGACTTGCCTTCAGAATAATCAAATGTGATTACATCTGTATAAGTATCGTGAGAAAGATAAGTTTGATTGATTTTGAGTATTTCTTCGTCAGAACAAAAGATAAAAGCAAGTGGTCCTGGATGAAAGTCTTCTGCTGCGATGCATTGATCGAGCCAACCTTTTAGTGCGCGTTTTCCCGGAAGGGGAAAAATTATGTCAATATGATGAAAGGAAATATAAGCCAGAGACCGATCAGGCATCCACACTTACTGGTTTGGCAAGATTCGTAAAGGAAATCTCCACAACCCGGCCATCATCCAAAAAACGGATTTCATCCGATAGATTTCGCATCAGAAATACGCCGCGACCATTTGGTTTTTCGAGGTTTTCGGGAGATGTTGGAT
>JBBSDD010000040.1:0-11519 GCA_038249755.1 Flavobacteriales bacterium
CTTCCCTTTACGAAAATTTAAAAACCGAAATACTTGTGCTTGGTGGCGGCATTACCGGTGCTTTGATCAGTCACGCGTTGATGGATGCGGGCTACGAAGTGATGCTGATCGACAAAAGAGACATCGCCATGGGAAGCAGCAGTGCCACAACGAGCATGTTGCAATACGAAATTGATGTGCCCATGTATCAATTGGCTGACATGATCGGGGAGGAGGGTGCTGCCGCTTGTTACAAAGCAGGTGTCGACGCTGTTTATTCTTTGCGCGATCTGGTGGACAAAACCAAAATTGATTGCGGCTTTGAAATGAAAGAAAGTCTCTTTCTGGCCCACAGCAAAAAAGCCAGCAAATGGCTAAAGGAGGAATTTCAGATGCGCGACAAGCACAGGTTAGGGGTCAAGTGGATAGACGCCACTTCCGTGAAAGAGACATATGGTTTGATTTCGCACGGAGCCATCCTTTCCGAAACCGCTGCAAGTGTCGATGCCTACAAACTGGCCCACGAGCTCATCCGGCTCAATGTAAAACGAGGCATGAAAGTTTATGACCAAACGGACATCGATAAAATTGATACATCGGGTCCGAACCCAAGGGTGATCTTAAAATCCGGTCATTTTGTGGAAGCGAAAAAAATCATTTGCTGCACAGGATTCGAATCCACCTTGTTGCTCAAAGAAAAAGTTGCTGATTTGTTTTATACCTATGCCACCGTGAGTGAGCAAGGCATTGCATTGAATAAAAATATAAAGAACACATTGATTTGGAATACGGCCGATCCATACCTGTATATGCGAACCACCGATGACGGGCGGTTTTTGGTAGGAGGGGAGGATTCTTCGTTCAACTTTCAACTCTTTCAGCAGAGAACCAAGGAGCGGAAAGCGGACAAGTTGATGAAAAGCCTGAAAAAACTCATGCCTGGCGTTGATTTTATTGAGGATTTCAGCTGGGCCGGTACATTTGGAAGCACCGAAGATGGATTGCCGTATATCGGCAAAAGTCCGGAATATGAAAATACATTCTTTGTGCTGGGATTTGGTGGAAACGGAATCACTTTCTCCGCGCAGGCCATGGAAATGATTCCGGATTTCCTGAACGGAAAACACCACAAACTGGAAAAGTATTACCGTTTCGGGAGGTGATATGAAAGGTAATATTTCTTGTCTTCGATGGGGGTTTTTGGAATTTTCATCATCAAGCCGAAATCGAGGTTTTAGCGATTTTCTTCAATTTCATTCAAATCTATTTTTATCAAAATATTATCTCTCGCTTCATATAAACAATTGTCTATTAATTCGGCCTTCGCCGATACATTTATTTCAGCCACCTTTTCACCTGCATGATTTAAAACAATGGTGCTTTTTCCTTTTCCTCTTGCTAGAAATTTGAATTGATCTGTAGTTAAATATAAGTTGTTCAAATCTTCAAATGGTATGATCCCATTTATATTTAATTCGTTGTCTATGGATAGCGTTTTTTGCTTGTCAGTGAAAACATACATCATCGTCGAATCTGAAAGGGTGAGGTTTTCAAATTTCCCACCCTGGCCTGTGATATAAACTTTGTTGCCGACAAAATAGCTCAATTCTCCAAAGATATTTTGGTCGATCTCCATTTCATCCAGCATAGCTCCCGAAACCATTGAATATTTCGCAATTCTTTTTTTTGACAACAGAAAGATTTCGTCATTTTTTATTGTATAAGTCAAAATCGGGTCATCGTTGACATCAATCAACGATAAAAATTTCTGTGTGCCTGAAAACATATCAAATGCTGCAAAAAATGGTTTACCGAAAAATAATTGCCTGTATTGCCAGTAAGCAATTCCTTGATTTACCATAAAAACAACACTGTCATTTTTGAAAATGTATGATTTGCTTGCCAGATTATCAGGAAGGGGAGATTTCCAGGAAATATTTCCGGATTGGATATCTAATTTTACCAATTCTTCTTGTGAGGCAAGGTAGATGTGAGTGCTATCAACCAAAGCGTTCGATACCAAATCCCTAATCACAGTATATCCCGTTGACATCATCAAGGTTTCGCTGCGAAAAGCATCCTCAATTCCAGCGGGATTGGGTGATTTTTTACCTTTATAATCATACGAACCAGTCATAGCGTGATAATCCCAGCCTTGACCAGTCAGTATGTTTAAACTGTGTATTCCACCGGATACAATGATTAGAGTAGAATCATTGGTGTAAAAAAGGTCATTCCATCCAAATGCTTTAAATATCTTTCTTTCCCACAATATTTTTCCGTTGTTCATATTAATTCCCTGAAGTTCGTCCGAATAAGAAGTTGAACCTCTTATGCGATATCCCAACCCGATATTTTTCAGCGGATCAACAAAATGAATGTCATTTCTCACTTCCCACATATTATGTCCCAAATAAATATTCCAGCGAGCACTTTTTACTTCAGTTGCGTAGATCATGAAACCGTTCTTTTGATTCAGTCTGGCAAGTCCATAATCCATGCTTTTATTCCATACCTGGCGCTTGTTTTTTAAATCATATTGAACGATAATTCCGGGCAGTTCTAACCTGTTTTGGTATAATCCACGTAATTGAACGGTTACAAAACCTGAAGTGGTATCAAAATGAGTTTCATGAATTCTTTGAGGAAATAGAAATTCCGTTCCTTTAATTTCTGAGCTGTCAGACAAGTTTGTGCCTACCTTTTTCGTATTGTGCAGAACGATTAGATTTGGATCCTGACCCGTGCCGGCAATAGCAGTCAAGACGGAAATGATCAATAGAATTTTTTTCATCTACTCGTTTTTGACTTTAGCATGGCCAATGTGCTGTCGGCTTTCAGGTTTTTGTAAAAAGCGAATGTACAAAGTATGAGAGAAGAGACACGAATCTTTATCTTTACTTCAGGTTTTAATTGTGTACCGACAATTTATGAATTTCTGAAACGCCCAAAGAACTCACTGAATGTTACTGCCATTTTGGGCGCTAAGTCACTGCAGGCTTAAACACCCCGTCTCAAACATCCTTTTAGTTTGATCAGCCATCCATTGAATTTTGGGAAATAATGAACTTGGTTATATTTGGCCCCGGTTTCTCCGATGTAGAAAACAATATATGACTAAATAGTCACAGACAATCCCTGCCAATGGTCTCCAAATTGAAAGAAACGTTGAAATTCTTTTCATCGAAATTTCAAACCCTCCACCTCGAATATAAAGTGGAGCCAAAACCCCGATATGGTCACGGAAAGCCCGCCCATCCTATACTTTTGAAGGTGATCGAACAGGGTCGCGATGCCTATGCCATAACTCTGAATTCATTCCTGCCACACGTTTCGGCTATTCAACAGATAAAACCGGAGCGAAGCAGTGAGAAGAGCGTCGACCCGCATTGGAACAACGGTTACCTTTCAGGTCTTGACATCATTGCTCTCTACAGCCTCGTGGCAAATTTTCGTCCGGCGCGGTATGTTGAGATCGGTTCGGGAAATTCGACCATGGTGGTTGCGAAAGCAATCCGCGAGCACCAACTCCAAATTGAAATCACTTCCATCGATCCTTATCCCCGGGCTTTAATCGACGAGCTTTCTACCAATGTGATCCGGCAGCCGTTGGAAAACCTGAAAAATTACGATTTCATTACCGATTCACTTCAGAAAAACGATATTCTTTTCATCGACAATTCTCACCGGGTATTTCCCAATTCGGATGCCATGGTGTGTTTCCTGGACCTCATTCCCAAGTTGAATAAAGGTGTGATTGTGCACATCCACGACATCTATTTGCCCTACGACTATCCCCAGTTCATGTGCGATCGGTTTTACAACGAACAATATGTGCTGGCCGCCTACCTGATTGCCAATCCCGAAAAGTTTCGCACCATTCTCCCAAATTATTTCATCAGTGAAGATCCTTCATTGAGTTCCATCCTGTCGCCTTTTTGGCAACATGAAAACATGAAAAATGTGGAAAAACATGGGGGCTCTTTTTGGTTTCAAATAGGATAGTTCTCCTTGCTTGAAATGACCCGAGGTTTTTTTCAAAAAAAACCTTCATTACCCTTACTTTTGCACCCCAACTGAACTATATGAAAAGAACAGCCCTCCACGACAAACATGTGGCGCTTGGTGCGAAAATGGTACCCTTTGCAGGATTTGAAATGCCTGTGCTTTACACCGGAGTTATTGAAGAGCACAAAGTAGTGCGTGAAGGCGTCGGCATATTCGACGTATCTCATATGGGCGAGTTTTATGTGCGCGGTGAAGGTGCGCTGCCACTTTTACAGCACATTACCACCAACGATGTTTCAAAACTCACGCCCGGAAAAGTGCAGTACAGTTGCCTGCCCAATGGAAAAGGTGGGATTGTTGACGACCTGCTCGTTTACTGCATTTCTCCGATCAACTATCTCCTGGTGGTCAATGCCTCGAATATTGAAAAAGACTGGAATTGGATCAATGCCCAAAACACTTTTGGTGCCCTTCTGGAAAACAAAAGCGACGAATTTTCGCTTTTTGCCGTACAGGGTCCCCACGCCGCCGAGGCCCTGAAAACCCTGACTGATATCGATCTGCCTTCCATGGCGTATTACACCTTTGCCATTGCCAACTTTGACGACGTGGCCGATGTGATCATTTCGGCTACGGGCTACACCGGCGCGGGTGGATTTGAGATTTACGTACCCAATCATGCCGCGGTGAAAGTATGGACCGCCATCCTTGCAGTTGGCGCCACCTTTCACATCAAACCCATCGGCCTTGCGGCAAGAGATACACTGAGACTCGAGATGGGTTTTTGCCTTTACGGCAATGATATCACTGACGAAACCTCACCCATCGAAGCGGGGCTGGGTTGGATCACCAAATTCACCAAAGATTTCATCGACCGCGACAAGCTTGAAAAACAAAAAACAGAAGGCACAAGTCGCCGGTTGATCGGTTTTGAAATGATCGACCGCGGCATACCGCGTCACGGATACCGCTTGCTGGATCGTGAAGGAAATGAAATCGGGGAAGTTACCTCTGGTAGCCAAAGTCCTTCACTGGGAATTGCCATCGGACTTGGATATGTGAACAATGATTATAAAAGCCCGGGATCCATAATATTTCTTGAGGTGCGCGGCAAATGGATCAAAGCGAAAGTTGTCAAACTCCCTTTTTACAACAAGGCATAATGGCTGAAAAACCAAAAAAATACCGGGTGGAGGTTTGTTTTTCTCCCGACGAATTTGATTTGTACAAACAAGAGTACAGCACGGTCGTGGCGATCGATGTGCTCCGGGCTACCACGGCCATCTGCACCGCTTTTCACCATGGTGTTGACAAAATTATTCCGGTGAGCACCGTGGAAGAAGCCATGGCATACAAAGCATCCGGTTACATTGCCGCCGCCGAGCGCAACGGAAAAATTGTCGACGGGTTTGAATTTGGCAATTCACCCTTCAGCTATATGGGCCCCGAAATCAAAGGGAAGACCATCGCACTCACCACCACCAACGGCACGCGCACCATCAACATCGCCGCCAAAACCCACAAGGTTATGGTAGCCGCCCTCATCAACCTGGACGCGATGATCGATTACCTCACCCGCAATCCATGTGATGTGCTTTTGCTGGCATCAGGCTGGCAGGGCAAATTCAATCTCGAAGACAGTATCTGCGCCGGAGCCATCACGGATGCCCTGCTGAAGACGGGCAGTTATATGAGCGATGAAGACTCAACCATTGCTGCCATGTTTCTCTACCAAAAGGCCAGTGTTAATTATTTCGGATTTCTCAAAGCCTCCTCACACCGCCGAAGGTTGCGCAATCTCAATCTCAACGAAGACATCAAATACTGTCTCACCCCAAACCAAACCAGGGTGATCCCTGTTTATGAAGATGGGGCTTTGATATTGCTCCAGGAATGAGCATCGGAGAAAATATTATACGTTTGAAACAACAACTGGGAAAGGGGACGACCCTTGTCGCAGTCTCGAAATACAGTTCGCTTGAGTCGGTAAAAGAGGCCTACGAAGCCGGTCACCGCGATTTTGGTGAAAACAAGGCCCAGGACCTCACCACCCGTCAGGCCGAAATGCCGAATGATGCACGTTGGCATTTCATTGGCCACCTGCAGCGCAACAAAGTGAAGTACATCGCGCCGTACATTCATTTGATTCACAGTGTAGATAGCTTGCGTCTGCTTGAAGAAATCGACAAGCAAGCCGCAAAATGCGAACGTACGATTAACTGTCTGCTGCAAATGCACATCGCTGCTGAAGAATCCAAATTTGGGCTCGATGAAGCAGAATTGACAGAACTTCTCAGCAGTCCGGACCTGCCAGCGCTTACCCACATCCACATCGAAGGCCTCATGGGCATGGCCACCAATACCACAAACCAGGAAATCATCACGAAAGAATTTGCCGGTTTGAAACGTATCTTTGACGGGCTCAGCAAGGGTAGCCTTCCTACAAATGTGGAAATGAAAACCCTCAGCATGGGAATGAGCTCAGATTATGAGCAGGCTGTGGCTCAGGGCAGCACCATGGTGCGCATTGGTTCAGCTATTTTTAATGGCTGAGCCCGATTTAAAGACCAAAATGGAAAAGAAAATATCCAAAAAAAGAGAAGCCCTACTGGCAAACCTCTTTTCTGCGAAAGCGGACAAAGTGCGCAATGCCATCGCAAAAATACCGGACGAAGGCGATCCTTCGCTTATTTTTCCCATGTTGCGCACATACCACGATTGGGAACAGGAGGAGGATATAAGAACTGGCATCGCCCAAATCCTGATGCAACTCAAAACGGAATCTGCCATTCCCGTGCTTCTGAGCGCCCTCGAAGAACCTGAATTTGAAAGCGACCGCGCGTTCATTATCTCGATATTCTGGAATGCCGGTTTGTTTCCAGTTGAGCACATTGACTTTCTCGTGAGGCAGGCCATTATCGGCGATTTTATGGTGGCGCTCGAAGTGCTCACCGTCATTGAAAACATCGAGTCGGGTATAGACCAAACCATGGCACAGGAAGCCATGCTCGATATCGACGAATACCTCGAAGAAAATCCGGAAGCTGTTCAAGCTGAACTGCTGCGGCAAATCAAGCAATTTTTACACACCTACCTGAACCAATGAAAACCAATACCAAATACATCATCTTTTTAGGTGCTATCTCTTTGCTTGCCGGCGCTTGTGGTTCCACCACCGATCAAACCGGAATCGAAAGTGACACGGCAGATGGCCTGGCGTGGAATATTGATTTTAAGGAAATTAAAGCGCAGGAAGAAGGCTGTTCTGGAGAACAATGCACGCATGTCTCACTGCAAATTCCTATTCTTTCAGGAGGCGATTCTGTTGCGACCGATGAAATCAATCAGCAGACCGAAGGAGAAATCCGCGAAATGATCAAGGCCCGTCTACCCGAGCCGATGGCCATGGGTACCTGGGAATCGCTGGCAGAATCTTTTATCGAAGGTTACTCCATGTTTGCCATGGAATTCCCCGACAATCCTGGAAAATGGTACATCGAACTCGATTCTGAAGAAAGTGAAATCACAGACAGTTACTTCACCTTGCAGCTGAAGGTATCGGAGTTTATGGGCGGGGCACATCCAAGTACCTACACCTTGTTGAAATCGTACAATCTGACCACTGGCGATGTAGTGGACATCACAGCTGTGGTCGACACCACAGCCCTGAGAATTGAAGCCGAAAAACGCTTTAGAGAAACACACGACCTCGCTGAAAATGCACTTCTGAATGATGGTGGATTCATGTTTCCCGATGGCCGTTTCATCCTTCCGGAAAATATGGGAATCACCAAAGATGGCGTCTTGCTCATTTACAACGCATATGAAGTCGCATCATACGCCGAAGGGCAAACGGTCTTTACCATTCCTTTTTCAGCGCTGCGAAGCGAACAGGCTGCGGCCAATTAATCTGTCCGTTTTCGTAAAACTGGTATTTGAATATTTACCGGCCTTTAACCTTTTGCCGGCAGGCGACTCTAACGACTTTCCCTTTTCCTATGATGAAGTTTCGAGGTTTTTGCCTGATGGTTTTGTTGTTTTTACCCCTTTGGAGCTTTGCGCAAGACAATGCACACCGCATTACGGGAATTATCCTGAGCGATGAAGACAAAAAACCGATGCCGGGCGCTATCGTTAAAGCAATCGCAGAAGCGGATTCCACCGTGTGGTATGGTGTGGTGACGGACATGGACGGGGCATTCACGCTTCCCATAAGTCAAACAGGGGCTTACAGAATCGAAATTTCTTTCCTCGGTTTCGAAACAAATACGACAAATCGGACTATTTCCAGTCTTTCCGGAACGACGTCTTTGGGAAACATTGCGCTCAAGGTTTCCCGGCTTCAACTCGATGCGGTGAATGTCGAAGGGCAGGCCAATCGTGTTACCATTGAAGGGGATACGACCATATTCAATGCAGATGCCTTTAAAGTAAACCGCGATGCAGATGCCAAAGGATTGCTCGACAAAATGCCAGGCGTAACCAGCGATGGGAGTGGTGTGAATGTGCAGGGGGAACGCGTGCAACGTGTGCTCGTGGATGGCAAGGAATTTTTCGGAAACGATCCCCGCGTGGCACTGAATACCATTCCGGCAGAAATTATCGACAAAATTCAGGTTTTTGACCAGCTGAGCGAACAATCGCAGGCATCGGGATTCAATGACGGCAATACCATCAAAACCATCAACATCATCACCAAAGAGGGCAAAAGTCAGGGAGAATTTGGGAAAGTATTTGCCGGAGCAGGCACGGATGGCCGCTATCTGGCCGGGGGAAATGTCAATATTTTTAAGGGTAAACGCCGAATTTCCATACTCGGGCTGAGCAACAATGTGAACCAAAGCAATTTTGCCACCGAAGATATAGCCGGAGCCGTGGGAACCACAGCCGATGCCATCAATAATCCCCGTCGCGGGCCACGCGGACAGGGCGGGGGAAGCACGGGCAGCGCAAACGATTTTATCATAGCACCGCAGAATGGGATCAATACCACATCTGCTTTTGGTTTCAATTTTTCTGAAACTTTTGCGGAAAAGCTGAAAATAAACACTTCGTATCTTTTCAATACCACCGAAAATCAGAATGACTATCAATTGAGTAGAACCTTTCTGTCCGGACAAACCCCGGGGCAGCGGTACAACGAGCAAACCATTCAGCGCAGCACCAATACCAACCACCGGTTTAACCTGCGCGCGGAGTATGACATCAATAAGAAGACTTCCATTCTATTTCGTCCTTCGCTCAGCTACCAGGATTTCGACGGGTTTACCAACCAGGTTTTTTCCACCACCCTCGCCGATTCTGTGCGCAACGCCGGGCGAAATGAAACCCGCAATGCCTCAGAGTCCATCAATTTCAACAGTGAATTACTCTTTCGCCGCAAGCTCAGCAGGGAGGGTCAAAGCTTTTCGGTTTCGCTGCAAAGCACCTACAATACCAGTGATGGTCAGAATTCGCTCAATTCCACATTCGATCAGCAAGGCGAAGCGTCGATCGAGCCAGACGACTGGGAGGCCGACCGTGATCAGCTCACTGAGCGTCAGCGATTGAACCTGTCTTACACCCATCCACTTTCAGAAATTTTATCCCTTGAGCTCGGCTATCGACCAGAGTGGGAGCGAAGTTCGACCGATTGGACCACCCGCAACCGAGACGCTTTTGATGATTTTTCTTTGGTGGACCCTGCCTTGAGCAATGATTTCGAAAGTGTGTTTTTCACGCAGGAAGCCCGCATTCGATTGAGGTATCGCGGTGCGAAGGACTACTTTGTCGTGGCTGGTGTCAATTACGAACATACCGAAAACACCAACGAGCAGGTATTTCCCGTCACCTTTGAATCATCACGCACGTATCGGAACGTGGTGCCTTTTGCCCTTTTCAGGAAAACGTACAAAAACAAAGGCAGTCTCTTCATGCTTTACCGCGCGAATCCAAATCTGCCAAGCGCGCAGCAGCTCAATACGGTGATCGACAACAGCAATCCGCTCCAGGTCAGTTATGGAAATGCGAACCTCAACCAGTCGTTTTCTCACCGCTTTATCACGCGGTACAACCTCACCAACGTGGCCAAAGGCACAAACTTCTTTGTTTTCGCTTCCGCGGAAATGGAGCAAGACCGGATTTCAAATTCCACCAACCTCGTTTTCGCCGACACCACGTTTGCCAATGGTTTTGTTTTGCCGGCTGGCGGACAAATCACCCAACCGGTAAACCTCGACGGATATCGCAATCTGCGCACATTTGCCAATTACGGTTTCCCGGTCAATTTTCTGAAAAGTAACCTGAATCTGAATGCCACTGCTACGTATAATCGCAGTCCCGGGCAAATAAATGAAGAGATCAATTTTGCCGGGACAACCGGACTGAATTCGGGATTTCTTTTGGGTTCCAATATCAGTGAGCGCGTGGATTTTAAACTTGGTGGCCAAGCCGGATATAATTGGGTAAACAACAGTTTGCCCGGACAGGAGAATTTTGATTACCAGAACTACACCGTGACGGCCGGTGGCGTTTTCACACCCTTGTCGCGCTGGGTATTGAGCACTGATTTGGTCTACAACATCTTTCGCGGACTGGGCGACCTCGATCAGGAATTTCTGCTTTGGAATGCGGGTCTGGGTTACCGTTTCCTCAAAGATGAGTCGCTGGAACTGCGTATGACCGCCTTCGATATCCTTTCGCAAAACAACAGCGTGTCGCGAAATATTACGGAGACCTATGTTGAAGACCGGGAAACGGCGGTTTTGCAGCGGTATGTGATGCTTTCGCTCAGTTATCGCCTGCGCAATTTCAAGGGAACCACTTCGGCTATTCCGCCTTCGGGCACTGAGTAATTCATGATTTGCGCTTTGCTATCTTCCATTCCCGGTCAAGGATGTAAGCCTCGTGCAGGGTATCCCGCAGGCGCTCGAGATCAATTTCTTCAGGTCGGAAAACGGACATTCCCGAAATGAGTTTGCGGCCCCTGCTTTCAAGAAGTCCATGGGGATTTTGTAAAAACTTGCCACGGGTAAAACACAGTTCAATCCCGCCGGATTTCAAGGGATTGAGATAACAAATCCACGACAGACCATAGTAGAATGGGAGGTGGTAGCGCTTTTTCAATTCGATACCGGGCAAACGGAAAATCTCTGCGTCAAGCAAACGCATGATGGTGCGCTGATTTTCATTCAAATCTTCCACAAAATCGCTTACATCCATATGCTTGCTACCATGTTAAACATTGGCTGGTTTACTGTAAATTTTACGTTAACGTGGATTAACATAGAATGAACTGGTTTTTAATCTTTCGAATTCCTACATTCGTTTACAACGAAAATCAAATTACGAATATATGGATAAGACAATCGAGCCCGTAAACTTTACGGCAAATGAAGATTTGAAAGTACAGATAGGAGAAATTTTCGACAAACTAACCCGGTATAACGATCGCATTGTCAGCGCTGATATTTACATGAAAGATCTCAAGGAGACACCCCAGGGTCTTAAAAAAGTAGACGTCCGGGTTTTCCTTCCGGGAAAGGATTTGTTCA
>JBBSDD010000041.1:0-11489 GCA_038249755.1 Flavobacteriales bacterium
AATGACACAATCTCAGTTCCGGCAACCTGCCCCAACTCATTGTATTCTAAAGACGTGCGTGTGCTCTCAACGAATTTTCTGTTTGCTTCATCCCAGTTGCTTTGAGAAGAATTTACCAGATTGTCATCTTCATTGTAAGTGAAGGCATTCTGTGAGATATTCATCCAGGCATTGAGGGTATCACTCCATTCCTGATAGAGTTCCAGTATCAGTAATTCTTCGTTGTTGTATGCAAATAGCTTTCGTGAATCTTCTACCCAAAAATGATCATTCGCGTTCCAAGTATATTTTATTTGAGTCTCTATCAAATCATTATAGGCATACGATTTTGTCGTTTTCTCAAACAGTAACCAGCCTCCCTTATCCCATTTTTGACGAATAATTTCCTCTTCCTTGCCAATATGGTTATAAGAAAAAGTGGATCTAAGATCATTGATCCAAAGATTGAAGGAATCAGACCAGATCAGATCTTGACGCAAATGGAGTAGGTTGTGCTGGCCAAAGGTGTAAATCCGCCTTTCCTTGTTCAACCAGTGGTCATTGCTGAAGCCGGAGATGTCGGTTTTGATGCGCTGCCCTTGATTATTGTACGCATGCACCTGACGTTCCGAAAGTTTCCATTCTATGGCAGCTGTAGAATCGTCGTTGTGGTAATAGGTATATGTGGAATCCCTGAGATAAACCTGTCTAAAAAATTGGTTGGGATTTGAGTGCCTCAGGTCTGATATATCGAATATCCCTGAGTTGGTGATCGCTTTTACCACCTCGGTCGATTGAGCAGAAACACACATAACGGCACCTGCAAAAGGCACGACTACGATGAGTTTGAGTTTCCGAACAAGGGTTTTCATAAGCACTATCGGCGGTTAAGGTACGAAATACCTTTTTGAAAATCCAACAATGACAGTCAAATTGCTTTTGGATTGGCGGAAAGGCTTTCTTTTACTTTGACGATGGCAATTGAACTAAGTTGGTTCAGAAAATTTTTAATTTATTCAACAGCTAGCTCAAATCCTCACCTGCCAGCACGTTCGATAGCGCGAGGTGCTGAAATAACACCAGGATAGCGGACAATCTTTTTCAATCCCACTGGACCGTATGGGCTATAGACCGTCGTATCACGATACGATTCGACGCTCTTCAGGATTACCATTTTAAGTTGGGGTGCGGTCAACTCCGGATACAACCCCCAAATAAGGGCCGCCATTCCGCTTACCACTGGTGCAGCCATACTGGTGCCGGAGTTGGCCTTTGTCCCTCCATCGGGCACCAGGCTTTCAATCTGAACACCGGGTGCCAATACATCAACCTTCCTCTTGCCAAAATTGGAAAAATCTGCAATCAGACTTGAGTCTGCCAAAGGGCCACTGGCCCCGACGGTGATCCAGCGAGACATTGATTTTCCTTTCCCAAAAGATCCATCTGGATAATTCCGATTGCGGTCATTGTCTGCTGCATCATTTCCAGCCGCGTGAATCATCAAAACATTTTTCGAAGCCGCATACCGTATAGCATCTTCAACCAATTCAATATTGGGAGAAAAAGATTTCCCAAAACTCATATTGATCACTTTTGCGCCATTGTCCGCAGCATACCGAATAGCAAGTGCAATGTCTTCATCGCGCTCGTCGCCAGCCGGTACTACGCGCAACGGCATAATAATCGCGTTGGAGGCCACACCATCCACGCCCAAGTCATTTCCGCGCACAGCGGCAATAATTCCGGCTACATGCGTGCCGTGGTCCGGACCAGCCGCCCAAACCATGGGGTTGCCATATGCTGTATTCTTCTCACGGGCCTCCGCTTCGTTTACAATGGTTCTCGGATTAAAGTCAAGATTGTAATTGTACTCCAGAGCAGATTCAAAATATGAGGCTCCTTCCTCTAAATATTCGGACAATCCACCTGTTTCGGCCATCAACAAAAAATTGATCACTTCCTGTTCCTGTGGATCTTCAACTTTATACTCCATCAGATCGTCCAGATTAAAATCTTCGCGACCCATTTTTTCAGTCATATAGGCGTATGCCCCACCATACATGGCCGACAATTGTGCAAACTGCGCAAATTCTTCTTCTACAACAGCCAGCGCCTGCTCATATGCTGACTTGTATTCCAGATATTTTTCATACTCTTTTTGATCGGATTTCGGAACCGCCTCAGGCGTTTTATCGCCAAAACGTTCTTTGTATGATCTGTAAAGTCTCGTGATCTCGAGTGTCTCTTCTTTGACATTTTCTCCGGAAGAATTTCCAAGATAATTCCAACCGTTCACGTCGTCTATATATCCATTTCCATCATCGTCGATCCCATTGTCGGGTATTTCTGCTGTGTTTACCCAGATTTTACCCGCGAGATCAGGGTGACGAATGTCGACACCATCATCGATCACAGCAACGATCACAGGTTTAATCTCTGCTGCCGAAACCTGCTGATATGCTTTATCGGCAGAGATTCCCAAAACTCCATCCGACTCAAAGTCCAGATTATACCAATCACCAGTCTGCGCGAATGAGCCAAAACACAGAAAAAGGAGTATGAGAACGTGAAAAAATTTAAATTTCATATAAATTGATTTGTATCCAAAAGAAAACGCCAAACATAGGGAATGTTTGACGCTTTATTGCAAAATGATGTTAAGTTAGAATCTTTTGGATAATCCAAATCGCCCACCGGAAAAATATGGACCTCCGCCAAATTCCAGATTAATAGCCCAGCTTTCATTCCAATAGTAGCGACCGCCGATCTGCAATCCAAGATCAAGCCCGGTTGCCCTGTTACGGTTGTTGTAATACGGACGATTTCGATCTCTGTAATCTTCTTCAAAAAAGGCGACAAATCCGATATTCAAACCCGCATAAAAATCCCAATCCCGTGGAATATCCAACAGTGAATTGAAGTGATAGTCACCCCGGCCAGACACCGCAAGGTAATCCAGGTAGAGGTCGAAACCGATTTGTGGTCCTATGGTGATATCCGGGTGAATTCCGAAATCCATTCCAAAGTATAGGGGCAGCGAACGGCTATAAAGGCCAACACCGAAGTTCACCTGTTTTCCACCATCTCCGATCGGACTCTGAGCAAAACCAGATGACAAAACTGAGGTAAAGGCAAGAAGTAGTAGTATTCTTTTCATTTCATTTGTTTGTAAAACGGGGGCAAAGATAGTGCCTCAACAGGTTTTAAACGTTAAAATAAGCCATTATGGCCATCGCATTTCTGCACTGTATATATCTCATTTTGTTGATTTTATATTCAATCAAATTGATAGCTTGTAGTCAATGTCACGCCATTGATCACGAAGCCAATCCGCACCTTTCGTCCATAATATTCCCCATTTTATGAAAATGATGCACAATTTCCCGTGTCTTTGATTGGGCAATGTATGTGACTTCGGGGATATTTTATCATCTGAGATCGGTTGGATTATTACGACCGCTGTTTAAATGCGCTCGGGAAAAAGGATCTGCCTTCCAATCATTTGACCAGAAAATCCATCTAAAACTCCATGTTGTTAACTCAAGTTTCGCATACCCGTAATGGAGTGAATTCTTGACAGACCGGGCAGAGCTAATCTGGGTATGGGATTACCGACAGCGCAATCGCCGGGCGCTGGGTTGCTCGGGCCGGCCTTCCTCCGGCAGGCGGGCGGACGGATATCGCAGGTGGGTATTTGTTTATTTGGTTGGAATTCTAACGTTGTAGACAAGGCTTCTTGCGATAGATTGAAATCTTCCCTAATCTATTATTAGTCTTTTTATCTTCAGATAAAAGGACAAAGCCCCTACTTTGTGAATCTGAGCCCCAGCGGGGTGACATCTTCGTAGCCCCGTACGGGGTGAAATTGGGTTATGGGTTTATCGCCAGCACTGGGCAGTTCAAAAAGAGAAAGCCGGGCCTCGGCGGCGGGATGGGTTCGCTAAATGACATATTACGAATTATGACTTGACGCACAGGTGGGTGATTATTTTTTTGGTTGGTATAAAAATCGGGGAGAAGTTCTTTTTTTACAATGCAGATCATTTAGTCCACGCGACAATTTTCCACATCTGTACCAACTATAAATGATGTGCGAAACTTGAGTTATTAACTTTGACTATTCAAATTTCATAAAAGCCACCGATGAAAAAGTTGTTCACAACGAATTTACCGCTTTCCCTTTTTCATTTCTGGCTGCTTTTGCTTCGCATTGGCGTGGCAGGATTGATGCTCACCCACGGATATCCCAAACTGCTCAAACTGGTTGAGGGCAATATCACCTTTGGCGATCCTTACGGAATAGGTGCAGGATTGTCTTTGGTTCTCATTGTATTTGCAGAAGCGTTGTGTTCAGTCCTCATCGGACTGGGTCTCGCTACCCGGCTTGCCACACTCCCGCTTATATTTGCCATGTACACAGCCGCTTTCGTGGTGCACGCCGACGATCCGTTTGCCAAACAGGAAATGCCCATTCTGTATATTCTTATTTACGCAACGATCCTCGTGGCCGGACCAGGAAAATATTCGATCGATCAAAAAATCGGAAAATAGCTATTCAATTGTCAATGCCATCAAGCAATCTGGAGAAGTGCGTAGGCTTTTCGTTTGACTATTTGCATCATCGGTTTTTGTTCGATGCGCGAATCGAGCCACGACACAAAGTCGAAATAAACAAAAGCCCTTTTTTCAAAGGGATTTTTCAGCAATTCCAACATTTGAGAGCGAAGCGCCGCAAGCCTGACGGTCAATTGCGCATCAGTCATATCGGGTTGCAAACTGCGCAAGAATCCCAATTGCAACTTTTGGAAAAGCTGCAAATCATCTCTTTTGAGCAAAAATCGATAGGTAGATCGCAAGGCATACGGTATTAGGTCGGTGTTGCCGAGCTCATAATGTGTGATGAGCGCCAGAATCCGCGCAAAACCATGGATGTCTTCCCGCAAATCAGACTCGCCGGAAACGAAAATCCGGTTGAGCCAACTGAGGCAAGCCCTGAAATCACCATTTCCAAAATACAGACAGGCCGTCTTGTAATAAAGAATGATGCGCGAATGGGCGTCCATTTGGTCTATAAATCCTTCAATTTTTGACGAAAGTCGTTCAAACAGCACAACCCCGCGGTCAAAATCGCCCGTCATAAAAAGGCTGTTGAATTCGTGCACATAGGTATATTTCAACATTTTTAAACGGATGTGCTCATTGAAAAAGTTGGATGGCATTTCATTCAGCTGTCGCAATTCTTTTTTCGTTTCCAGAAAGGGCCGGTACAAACCCAACTTGTTTTGCGCGATCAACAACAAATTCAGCCCGGTGATGTAATCTTCAATTTTGGGACCCGCGAGCGCTTTGTTTTCACGAAATATATTCACCCATTTCCGCGCGTAGTCATACCCTTTTTCAAAATCCTGAATAAAAAAGTGATACCCGATATAGAGGTGATAAAGGTGAATTTTTTCACCGATCGAGAGTCCATCTTCGTCTATTTCCGGCATGCTTTCGCGAAAAATATTCTGAATTCTTTGAAAATCCTGCTCATTGCGGATATAGCCGGATTTGCGGTAGAGCGACTGTAACTTCGCCTGGAGATTTGAAAACGAATTGCTGTTGTTAATTCGTCCATTTACCTCCCGCACTTTTTCCACAATCTCGTCCACATATGTGTCATTCTCCCGATCGACAGTATATGTAAGCACTTGTTTTTTCCATTTGAGAATCTCGAGTTGGAGTTCCAGATTATCCGTTTCGGCAGCGCGTTTCCAGGCCTTATCAAGTCTTTTGCCACACTGTTGATAAAGGCTTTTGTTCAGCAAAATCTGGGCTTCATCGATCAGCTCTCTTATTTCAATTCCCGGTACCCGCTTTCGCGAAAAATCCCTTAACGATTTTAGGATTTTGCTGTACAAATGGGCTTTGAGATTGGAAAATTGATTTTGAGCAAATTCCGGGGCAGCCTTGAAAAGGGCAAATTCATTAAATTCATTTTGTCCATCGATTAAATCGAAAAGCCTCAAATACAGCCTGCTTTCAGCTCCTGTTTCTGCCAGGCGGAAATAACGCTTTTCACTTCGGGATAGCGACTTCACAAGAAAAAATAAAACATCTGATCGATATTTAGACATCGTAACGAAATATATTTTAGAGGCACTAAATATAGGGTTTATCAGATCAAAATTCCAGGTTAGACGTCGTAATTTAAAAAATTAATGGTCTTTCCTTCCCTCCTTCCCTGCCATACTTTTGAATCCTCATTAAAAAATGCGCATGGAGAAAATTATTCAAACCATCATCGTCTATCTCTTACTGCCGACCGCTTTGTGGCAATACCACACAAAAGCCTCAGGCAGAAGTGAAAATCTCTGCCACGTGCGGATTTACCGCAGGTTTTTATGAGCGATATGAACAAGTATAGCCGGACAATTACCCAGGACCCTTCACAACCCGGTTCACAGGCCCAGCTTTACGCAATCGGCCTGAAAGAAGCCGATATGAAAAAAGCCCAGGTGGGTATCGTAAGCACCGGATATGAAGGCAATCCCTGCAACATGCACCTCAACCTCATCGCTCAGGACGTTAAAAAAAGCACCATTGACGCCGGACTTTTGGGGCTCATTTTTAACACCATTGGCGTAAGCGATGGCATGTCGAATGGTACCCTGGGCATGAGATACTCATTGGTGTCCCGCGACATCATTGCCGATTCGATCGAAACCGTGGCCGGAGCGCAATTTTATGACGCCATCGTTCCCATCGTCGGTTGCGACAAAAACATGCCGGGCGCCATGATCGCCCTCGGCAGGCTAAACAGGCCTGGAATTTTGGTTTACGGAGGCACGGTGAGGCCCGGAAAATGGAAGGGCAAAGATCTTACGATTGTTTCCGCTTTTGAAGCCTATGGGAAACGACTGAGCAATGAAATTTCAGATGAAGATTTTGACGGAATCGTAAAAAACGCCGTGCCCGGACCCGGAGCTTGTGGAGGTATGTACACCGCCAATACCATGGCTTCGGCCATTGAAGCCATGGGCATGACACTTCCCGCTTCCTCTTCAAATCCCGCCGAAAGCAGCGACAAAAAAATGGAGTCTGCTCGTATTGGTCAAGCCATTCACCACCTGCTCGCCGAGGATATCCGCCCGCGGGACATCATGACATTCGAAGCATTTGAAAATGCCATTCGCATTGTGATGGTACTTGGTGGCAGCACGAACGCCGTTTTGCACCTGCTGGCAATGGCCAGATCGGTTGACGTCCCGCTCACCCTCACAGATTTTCAAAGACTTTCGGCTTCCACCCCATTTCTCGCCGACCTGAAACCAAGTGGCAACTACCTCATGGAAGATCTGCACAAGCAGGGTGGAATTCCGGCTGTGATGAAAGCCATGTTGCAAGCAGGTTACCTCCACGGTGATTGTCTTACCGTTACCGGAAAAACGCTTGCAGAAAACCTCGAAGGCTACGCGGATCTGAAAGAAAATCAACAAATCATCCACCATTTCAATTCGCCCATCAAATCATCTGGTCACATCCGTATTCTCTACGGAAATCTGGCTCCGGAAGGGTCTGTGGCAAAAATCACAGGCAAGGAAGGGGAATATTTTGAAGGCCCTGCAAGGTGTTATGATGATGAATTTGCTGCTAATGAAGGCATCATCAATGAAGTGCAGAAAGGCGAAGTCATCGTGATTCGCTACAGCGGACCCACGGGTGCACCGGGAATGCCCGAAATGCTCAAACCGACCAGCGCCGTGATCGGTGCCGGACTTGGAAAAGAAGTGGCTTTGATTACTGACGGCCGGTTTTCAGGTGGGTCGCATGGATTTGTTGTGGGCCATATCACACCAGAAGCGCAGGAAGGTGGACCGCTGGCCTTGGTCAGAAATGGAGACATCATCAGCATCGATGCCCGCAACAATGAGTTGAATTTGAAAATAAGTCCCGAAGAGTTCGAAAAGCGCAGAAGCGAATGGACGAAGCCTGCTTACAAAGCCGATAAAGGTGTGCTTCTAAAATATATCCGATCCGTCTCTCCGGCTTCTGAGGGATGTGTTACCGACAAATGAAATGAGATGAATGTTGCTACCCTGAAAATCGAAAAAAAAGTAACCGAAACCACTGAGCGCATGTCGGGGTCCAATGCCTTGTTGCGCTGCCTGCTCGCCGAAGGAGTCCACACCATTTTCGGCTACCCCGGCGGGGCGATCATGCCTGTGTACGACGCGTTGTACGATTACAGCGATCAACTCAACCACATTCTGGTGCGCCACGAACAGGGCGCTATTCATGCGGCGCAAGGTTACGCAAGGGTTTCGGGAGAAGTGGGTGTATGTCTGGCCACATCAGGTCCCGGAGGCACCAATCTCATTACCGGGATTGCAGATGCCATGCTCGATTCTACGCCCGTGGTATGCATCACAGGTCAGGTTTCTTCTCATCTGCTGGGCACGGATGCCTTTCAGGAAATTGATTTGATGGGTATTTCCATGCCTGTCACCAAATGGAATTATCAAATCACCAAAGCGGAAGAAATACCCGCAATCATGGCCCGTGCATTTTACATCGCCCGCACCGGTCGACCCGGCCCAGTGCTCATCGACATCACGAAAGATGCACAATTTGAAGCCATGGATTTCTCGTATGCTCCATGCACCAGAATCCGAAGTTATCACCCCTATCCCACCCTCGATCTGAAAATGGTGGAAGCCGCTGTACAATTGATTGACGCAGCTAAAAAACCACTGATTCTTGTTGGTCAGGGCGTCATCCTGGCAGATGCCCAGGAAGAATTGTGTGCATTTGCCGAAAAGGCTGGCATCCCCATGGCTGCGACACTACTGGGTTTATCGGCCGTGTCCGTCGATCATCCGCTCTATGTGGGATACCTCGGCATGCACGGCAATTACGGTCCGAATATCAAAACCAACGAATGCGATGTGCTGATTGCAGTTGGGATGCGTTTCGACGATCGCGTCACGGGCGATCTGAAACGCTATGCCAAACAAGCCAAAGTGATCCACATCGACATTGACCCTTCTGAAATAAATAAAAATGTAATCTGCCACGTTCCGATTGTTTCGGATGCAAAAGCTGCCTTGCAAGCCCTTTCGGAAAATGTGAAAACAAACAGCCATGCGGAGTGGTTGGCTGAATTTCACGAATGCGACAAGCTCGAAGAGGAGAAAGTGAAATCAAAAGATCTGCGTCCAACCACTGGTCAGGTGAAGATGGCTGAAGTAATCCAAATGCTTTCCGATAAAACGGAAGGCAAGGCGATAATTGTCTCCGATGTGGGTCAACACCAGATGGTCACCAGCCGATATTATGCCTTCAAAAGCAAACGTCAGAACGTCACGTCGGGTGGCCTCGGTACCATGGGCTTTGCCCTGCCGGCCGCCATGGGCGCGCGGATGGGACAAAAAGACAAACAGGTGATAGCCGTGATTGGTGATGGCGGATTTCAGATGACCATTCAGGAATTGGGAACCATCTTTCAAAGCGGGATTGACGTCAAAATCATGGTTCTCAACAACAATTTTCTCGGTATGGTGCGCCAATGGCAGCAGATGTTTTTTAAAGGCCGATATTCCTTTACAGAAATGACCAACCCCAATTTTCAGATGATCGCGCGGGGTTATGGAATATTTGCCATTAAGGTCACCGAAAGAGCGGAATTGAACGCCGCGATGGAGCAATTCTTAAATCACAAAGGAGCTATCTTACTGGAAGTGGTCGTTGAAAAAGAAGAAAATGTCTTTCCCATGGTCGCTACGGGGGCCTCTGTTTCAGAAATACGGCTGGAATAATGGACAAGCAATTCACATTATCTGTTCTGACCGAAGACCGGTCGGGATTGCTCAACCATATCACGATTATCTTCACGCGGCGTAAAATAAACATTGACAGCCTCAATGTGTCGACCTCTGAAGTGAAAGGCATCAGCCGGATCACCCTCGTAATAACTTCTACCAAGGAGAAAGCTGACAAGATTTGTGCACAAATCAGAAAACTGATCGACGTGCTGGGCGCTTTTGTTTACGACGATTCAGAGATTTATTATCAGGAAATAGCCCTTTACAAACTATCGACTTCGGAAGTTTTGAATGGTCATAAAATTGAAGACCTGATTCGCAACAGCGGCGCCCGCATTCTGGTTGTGGAAACCAACCACATAATCATCGAAAAAACGGGACATCAATCAGACACCCACGCGCTTTATCAGAAACTTGAACCTTACGGCCTGCTTGAGTTCGTGCGTTCGGGTCGAATTGCGGTATCGAAGTCTATGCGGCGTACAGAAACTTACATCAAGGAACTCGAAGAAAGCACGCGCAACACACTGAGCATTAAAGATTATTAAAGACCATACCTCGGACTGCATATTTTAAAATGAAAATGGATTTCGATTTTCTTTCGAAATCAAACAATTAAACTTTTACAACAAAAAATTCAATGGCAACTATCAATTTCGGAGGAACCGACGAACAAGTCGTAACACGGGAAGAATTTCCTTTGGCGAAAGCCCGCGAAACAATGAAGGACGAAACAATCGCCATCATCGGATACGGCGTACAGGGCCCCGGTCAGGCGCTCAACCTCAAAGACAATGGGTTTAACGTGATCATAGGTCAACGCAAAGGCGGCAAATCATGGGACAAAGCTGTGGCCGATGGCTGGGTGGAAGGCGAAACCCTATTTGACATTCCGGAGGCGCTCAAAAGAGGCACAGTAATTCAATATTTGCTCTCGGATGCCGGACAAATCGAAAAATGGCCCTTGGTGCAAGCCAACCTCAACGAAGGAGATGCCTTGTATTTTTCGCATGGATTTGGGGTCACCTTCGCTGACCAAACGGGAATTATACCACCAAAAAATGTGGATGTCATCCTTGTGGCTCCGAAAGGTTCGGGCACTTCCTTGCGCCGGTTATTTGTAGCCGGGAAGGGCTTGAATTCATCTTTTGCTGTGCACCAGGATTTCACGGGTCGGGCGCGGGAGCGCTGCATCGCTCTGGGCATAGGTGTGGGTTCTGGATATTTGTTTGAAACGGATTTCAAACGCGAAGTTTACAGCGACCTTACCGGCGAACGCGGCAGCCTCATGGGTGCCATTCAGGGTTTGTTTGCTGCGCAATATGATCTGCTGCGAAAAAAAGGGCATTCACCTTCCGAAGCTTTTAACGAAACAGTGGAAGAAGCCACCCAATCGCTCTACCCGCTGGTGGCTGAAAATGGCATGGATTGGATGTATGCCAACTGTTCGACCACAGCGCAACGCGGTGCCCTTGACTGGTGGAAAAAATTTCGCGACGCGGTGGCACCCGTGATGGAAGATTTGTACGACAGTGTGGTCGCGGGCAAGGAAGCAGGCATCACCATCGAAGCCAATCAGAAAAAGGATTACCGGGCCGGCCTTGAAAAGGAACTGGACGAATTGAGAAATTCGGAATTGTGGCGCACCGGTGCGGCAGTTCGCAAGCTCAGACCTGAGAATAAATAACACCTCCGAAAAGCAGC
>JBBSDD010000042.1:0-11457 GCA_038249755.1 Flavobacteriales bacterium
TCAAACGGCAGAGCGTCCATATCGTCCGTGAGTCCGCCCACCGAATTTTCGCGTCGGGCGGTAATGATCAAAAGACTTTCATCCGTGGATATCAATGGGGCATATTCCGGCGATTGGGAATTGACTTTTGGACCGAGGTTGTCGATCCATACCCGTTCAGGATTTTGCGAAAGCACCTTCCCATGTCCTGCTTCCTCCATGAATTTTCTGATCTTTTTAAATTCTGCTTCCTGCCCATTTTGACCGCGCAAAACTTCCAATTGTTTTTCAAATTCCACGGTGGCCTTGTCCCAATTGCCATTTAAATGATATCCGCGACCGAGCAGGAAATGAATATTATACGCGTCGTAATCGGGTCGCAGCTGAAAAGATTTTTCGATGTGTTTGAGACTTTTACTTTTCACCGGTGAGTAAAGATAACACACCCCGAGTTTATAGTTAATTTCAGCATTGTCAGGATTAAAATCATAAGCCGCCTGATAATGTTTTACTGCCAAATTAAAATAACTGTTATTTCCACCATTGAATATTTTATCTCCACTTTTTATGTGGTCTTTGGCGATTTTGAGACCATCTTTTTTGCTCTCAAAAAATTCCTTTTCAAATGGTATATCTCTTTGCGCAAATACGTTCAAAGAAATGAGGGCGAGTACGATGCTAAAAACCTTTTTCATTGATTCTGGAATTTGCATGGTGCCGAACGGTAAGTATCTGCATTGGGAATATTCATTGACACCGCTTTGTCCCAATCCGAGCAGGCGCCCGGTATGTCGCGCACCATTTCCCGGGCTATCCCGCGGTTGAGATAAGCATAACCGTATTCCGGATCAATAGCCAATGCCGCTGTGGCGCTGGTGATGGCTTCGGGATAGCGTTTTTGTTTGATGTAAGCGCTCGCCAGATTGTTGTGCGCATAGGCATATTTCGGATCGAGAGAAACGGCTTTCAAAAAATCAGTCTCTGCTTTATCATAAGCACCCATCAAAAAGTGGGTATAACCTCTGTTGTTTAAAGCCAGAACATTATTTGACTCCAGCCTGACGGCCTGATTGTATTCTGCCAGTGCGTCCTCCAGTTTATTCATTTTCCGGTATACCGCCCCGAGATTGTTATACGCGAGGGCCATTCGCGGATTGATTTGAATCGCACGGTTGTAGTCGTCGGCTGCAGCCTGGAATTTTTCCTGCAATTTCCGAATGCTTCCTCTGTCGTGATAAGCCTGTGCATTCTCCGGATTGGTATGGATGGCAATGGTATAGTCTGCTTCGCTTTCGTTAAAATTTCCCTTCCGGAAATTGAGTTCCGCCCGATATAAACTGGCCGATTCGCGGTGCGCTCCCCGCTCAATGGCCTCTGCGTAAGCCGCAATGGCCGCTTCTTCATTTCCCGAAAGGTGGTATGCCCGGGCACGAAGAAAATAAACTTCCCGCGCCGTATCGGCTAAAAGAATAAATTGATCATAATCTGCAATGGCTTCTTCGTATCGCTTAAGCTTGACGTAAGCTGCTGAGCGGTTGTATATCGCTTTCGCGAAATTGGGCTCCGCTGCAACGGCTTCCGTAAAATTTTGGATGGCCGATTCCAGATCATTATTTTCATAGCTGGCCAGACCGGTGTTGTAGAATTCGAGGGCTTTCACGGAAATCCCACCTTCTTGTTGGTCACTGCTTAGGGTATCGGCAGCAATGGTGACCATCACCGTATCTTCTTGGGCCTGAACCATCAGAAACAACAAAGAACCGACAAGAAACAGTAAAGCATGTTTGAAATACATGGTAGCTGATTTTAGTTTAAGGTTTTTTAAACCGGGCGCGATCGCACGGATTTTGTATGAAAATGCAGACACTTTCATGCGCGGGGTAAATCACCTACGAATTAAATGAAAATTGGTTAGGAAATCCTGCCCATACAACGCGTTTTGTGCGAATTGAATTTAAGTTAAAAAGATGTGAGCAACTTCAGTCCTTGAGCGCCTCGATCTTTCAATCCCTGAATAGAAAACCTTAATTTTGCCGAAATTAATTTGATACAATGGCCGAAAAATCACTTTTGACAAAAGATTCCCTTTCGTTTTTAGAAAACTATCTGAACAACGCATCTCCTACCGGATTTGAAAGCGCAGGTCAAAAAATCTGGCTCGACTATCTAAAACCATATATTGACTCATACCAAACGGATATTTACGGTTCGGTGGCAGCTGTGATTAATCCCGGTCAAAAATACAAAGTGGTAATCGAAGCCCATGCGGATGAAATCAGCTGGTTTGTAAATTACATTACCGACAAAGGATTTATTTATTTGCGACGGAATGGTGGCTCAGACCACATGATAGCGCCGAGCATGCGCGTGATTATACACACCGAAAAAGGTCCCGTACGGGCCGTCTTTGGCTGGCCGGCCATCCATACAAGAAATCTTGCACCAGGTGCCAAAGATGAAGCGCCAAGCATGAAAAATATTTTTCTTGATTGCGGATGCACCACGCGCGAAGAAGTGGAAGAACTCGGTGTACATGTGGGTTGTGTGATCACTTTTGAAGATGGTTTTATGACCCTGAATGACCGCTATTACGTAGGCCGGGCGCTTGACAACCGCATGGGCGGTTTTATGATTGCGGAAGTAGCCAGGTTGCTGCACAAAAACAAGAAAAAATTGCCTTATACACTCTACGTCGTGAATTCCGTGCAGGAAGAAATAGGCTTGCGGGGTGCTGAAATGATCAGCCGGACGATTGAACCCGATGTTGCTATTGTGACCGATGTATGTCACGATACGCAAACGCCCATGATTGATAAAATTGAACAGGGTGATTTGCACAGTGGTAAAGGTCCGGTATTGAGTTATGGACCTGCGGTTCAAAACAATCTTTTGAAGAAAATTATCGGCGTTGCCCAGGACAAAAAAATTCCCTTTCAAAGAGCAGCTGTCAGCAGAAGTACAGGCACAGATACGGATGCCTTTGCATATTCAGGAAAAGGCGTGGCTTCTGCTTTGATTTCACTTCCCTTGCGCTACATGCATACCACCGTGGAAATGACCCGAAAAGAGGACGTGGAAAACGTGATTAAATTGATTTACGAAAGTCTGCTCACCATCAAATCTGGCGAGGATTTCAGGTATTTCAAGTAAACCAAATTAATTATTCAGCGGAAGCTGACCCCGTTTCATGGAATGATATGACCTGGCCAATTGAGCCAGATAGGCTGTGAGTGTGCTCACAGCCTCTTTTGTTTCTGCGCTGATTTCTTTGCCGGCGAGTTTCAGGGTGAGTATGCCGTAAACGGCCGTCAGCGCCGTTTCAATGTCCCCGCGTGGAATCTGTTCCGCTTTCAGGCGAAATTCCTCAATGACAGGTTTTGCAGCAGCGTGGTATTTTGTGAAATTGGGATCACCAAGGACATTGAGCAGCGTGTGCTGCAAAAGTTGCAGTTCATTCAGAATTTCATAGGTTTCCGGAAGGTGTCCGCTCACCTGCAACCGCGAAGATTTCATGGAATTGATCATTTTCTGAAACCAACCAATATTCTCACCCAGCTCATCTTCATCGTCAATGGATGCCAGGATTTCGTCCACCAATCTTTTCATGTCAAAATCCAAACCCCGCAACAAATCTTCCATCTGCCAAACAAAAAGCAAATATTCTGCAATATTCTGTCTGCGTTTCTCTTCGGCAATTTTAAACATGTGACTATTTCTGGGGTTTGGAAGCGGGTTCAGTCGTTTTTTCCGGGATGTAAGCCGCATTCAATCCATCCAATACCTCATCCGTAATATCGAAGGCATCATTCATCCATAGAAGATTACCACCGCGCTGGAAGTTTAGGATCATATCAAATCGGTCGTTGCTGTTAAATTGCAGGAGAAAAGAATCCACTTTATTCACATATTGTTCCTGCAATTTTACCTCACGTTGCCTGAATTCATTGGCCAGCGATTCCTGAAATTGTTGCATTTCCAGGTCGAGGTTTTGCAATTCGAGTTGGGCTTCCTGCATTTGCATTTGCGTCATGGTACCTGCTTGCTGCTGAAGTTCACGGGCGCGACCTTCTGCTCTCTGTAATTTTTTGCGGAGACGCTCATCCATTAGTTTACTCTCCTGCTCCAATTCATCCTGCGCATCGATGAGAAAATTGTATTTTTCATTGATGGTATCGCCGTAAATAAATGCAACACGGAATCCACTGCTGCCCAAAGTATCAGATGAGGAGCGCGGAGTTTTCTCAGTTATAGTTTCATTATCTGAACCATCCTGATTGCACGCGCTCACTGCACCAATAAGCGCAAGGAAGGAAAATAATTGAAGGGTGGATTGAAATTTCATAATTTATCTATTGTTCAGTTTTGGTCTTATAGCGATTTCTCCAGGTATCGTTAAAATCAGCACCCATGGCGGCAAAACGTTCAAGCACCTTGAGAAGAAAAGGCGTATTCATCATCTGTTCGATTTCGTGTAAGCCTGAAACCTGGCCTTCATCGATCTTGTAAATCTGCTCGAGATGCGCATCCTCAATTTTGATGATGTACTTGTTGTTCCATGAAAATACGGTGATCTTAAATCGCGGATGGGAAATCTCTTTTACGATGCGCATAGGATTGATAAAGGCGCAAAGATAAAAAAGAGGATGATTAAATGGCGGAAGTAAACAGGTTCTTGATTTTGTCGGATGGCCAGGAACTGGTTTATACAAAAACAAAAAAACCCCTTTCGGAGCTTATTTGATTCAAAAGGCTTTGCAAGCATTGCGCCTCAAAAGAGGTTGCTTTATCCAAACTTCAACATTCTTGATTCGTTGAGCTCGGTGAGGTCATACAATTCAAATTTAAAAGTCAGTTCGTCTATCATACACGAGTAATCCTGTCCTATTTCGAGCATATCTTCATCAAACTTCTCATACATCCAGTTTACAGAGACGGAACTACCGGCTTTTTGGAGTTCTACAAGTTTGTATAGAATGAACAGAATGCGCTTGGACGACGCGATATTGAAAAAATCAAATCTGAAACAAAATTGAATTCTCGCGGGGGGAGCATCCATCAAATTCTCAATCCAGTTGAGAATAGGATTATAAAAAAGCTCAGCGTCAATCGGAATTGATCTGCCTGCAATAATATAAGTACCCGATCCGTTGTCAAGATGGACATAGGGTGTTGTTTTGGTTGGTCTGCGTAAAAGTAATTCCATAATTCAGTAGCTCAGAGAATCTGTAAGTAATACACAAAAATCTGAACGAAAGTTCTACATTTTGTTCGCAATGTCAAGGTAATTTCTACGAACCGGGAATTATGACAGACAAGTCTAAAACAAATAAAGACAAGAAATTTCAGTTTTCAACAAGTCGTGGTTTAAAAGACGATTCAGAGGCTCAACAAATCCTTAAATCGTGTCGCCTGACGTCGCGATACTTCGAGATTTTCGCCGCTTTTCAACTTAATTTGTAAACCGCCATTAAACCAAGGTTCAATGTGGATAATTTCTTTCAAATTGACAATGAACTTTCGGTTAATCCTGAAAAATTCTCTCTCATCCAATCTTTTTTCCAGGTTGTTGAGGCTTTTTAAAATGAGCGGTTTGTATTTTTCAAAATACACCCGTACATAATTTCCCTCCGATTCAAAAACCCGAATATCCCTCAAGGATACAAACCAGCACTTTTCACCGTCTTTGAGAAAAATTTGATCATCAAGTGTCAATTTGCCTTCATTGACAATCTCCTCTTCTCTCTCCGATTGATCATCAGATACAGAATGCTCATTTTTGCTCAGCTTTTTAATGGCCTCATCCAATCGAAAATCCTCTACAGGTTTCAAAAGATAATCCAAAGCATTCACTTCAAAAGCGCGGATGGCATATTCATCATAAGCCGTCACAAAAATAATCTTCGGGGTGTATTCGAGCATATCAAGCAATTCGAAACCAGTTTTCCCAGGCATTTGAATGTCAAGAAAAATGAGATCGGGATGTTCCTTCTCGATCATAATCCGGGCTTCTTCGGCGTTGGCGCATTCACCAATTACCTCAATTTCTGGATGTTTTGCCAACAAATTCTGAAGTTCTTTCCGCGCGAGTCTTTCGTCGTCAATAATTATCGTTTTCATGGGTAGTGAATTGGTTAATTAAAAGAGGCATTGTTATTTTACAAATCACCCTGTCATCTTCATTAAAGATTTCAAGGTTGGCTTTATCACCAAACAATAAGTTGAGTCGACGGCGCGAGTTGGTCAATCCGATGCCATGACTGTCTTTTCTTCTGGGCTTCAATGGATCATATTTTCCACTGTTGCAAACCATTATAATGAGATTGCCATCACCCACATTTTTTGCGTGAATCCATATCTTTCCGCCTTCCGGTAAGTCGCTGATACCGTGTTTCACTGCATTTTCCACCAATGTTTGGACGAGCAATGGCGGAATGGACGCTTTATAAAGCTCCTCCGGAATTTCAATTTCAAAGCTCAGTCTTTCTTCAAACCGAATTTTTTCCAGACTGAGATAATCCTGAACCATGCGAAGCTCTTCACTCATTTCCACAAATTTTTTCCGGCCGGATACAAGGCTGTTGCGCAAAATATTGCTCATTTGCGTGATACTTTTCTTAGCCTGAATAGGGTTTTCGTCTACCAGTGCCCGAATGCTGTTGAGCGCATTAAACATAAAATGGGGATTCAGTTGCGCCCTGAGATTGTTTAACTCCACTTCATTCATGGACGCTGTGAGCCGGAGATTTTTCACCTCTTCTCTTTCATAATTTTTCAAATAAATGGAAGCGAAATAAAGAATATTCCAAAAAAGAAAAATAATGGTGAAAGGGAAAATGAGTTGTAAAATCAAGGTGTACGGAGGCGCCAGAATCTGTTCCACATCCGAAAAGAAAATATCAGAAATAAGTGCGTAAATGAACGACGCCAGGATGCCAAATATGAAAGAAAGTACGACGACCCGGCGCATGACCCGTAAGACTTTCATTTGCAACATGCCAAACTGAACAATAATATGCCGCATAAAATGTGACAAACCGATACCCAGCAGAAAGTTGACAACAAGAACCTTGATAATGCCGATGTCAACATTACCCTCCGAAAAATTTTGAAACAGAATAAGCAGGATGAATCCAAACCATCCACCCACCTGTGTAAGCCAGTATATTGTCTTTTCGTCGCTCATGCAGCGCGAAGATATGCCGAAATAAGCTTATTTTCGACCACTTTACACGAACGGCGATTTTGCTAATTATACCCCAAATATTTTGAATTTCCTGGCGCATCAATATCTGTCTTTCGACAATGAGAGCCTGATGGTTGGCAATTTCATTGCCGATACGATTCGCGGAAAGGATTTTGAAATCTATCCGGAGCAGATCAAACAAGGTATCCTGTTGCACCGCTTCATCGATACCTTCACCGATTGCCATCCGCTCGTGCTGGACACCAGGAAAAAGCTATACCCATACTTTGGCAAATACGCGGCAGTGGTCCAGGACGTTTATTACGATCATTTTCTGGCGGTGGATTGGCCCCTTTATCATCCGCTTCCTCTTCCGGCTTTCGCCAAAAAAGTTTACACCCTGCTCCAGTCCAGAAATGAGGTGATGAATATGAAAGCCTTGCGCACACTGCACTTTATGGAACTTCATGGATGGTTGGAAAATTATGCGCATTTATCTGGGATTGATCGTTCGCTCAAAGGTCTTTCCCGCCGGGCCACTTTTCTGTCCAACATGGAAAACAGCCTGGAACCCCTCCGTCTCCATTTCGATGAGATGAAATTGCATTTTGATCAGTTTTTTCCTGAATTGGTTCTGGAAGTCAGGAAAAAACAGTAATCGCATCCAGGTTTTTTTGTACTCGCACATGCCGAATCATATATAACTTTTCAGGTTTGATAGGCCTTTCGGAAATTTTATATCGCAGCGAATAGAAACTTTCGCGATTATCTACCGTAAAGAGAACTTGATCCGAAGCAAATGGGCCTATGCCAAAAGAAAAACGTCATACCGGGCTTAAAAAAGCAATGCTCATTTCGGTGGTCATTATGCTATCCTGTCAGTACGACGTCACCGTGAAGGAACGCGTAAATCTGGCTACAGCCGACCAGCTCAGCGTGGATCCTGTTCAATTTGATTTGGATGCCATCAGGGAAAAAGGTGTTCTCACTGCACTTACATTAAACAGTTCCACTTCTTATTTCGTGTATCGGGGTCAGGCCATGGGTTATGAGTATGAATTGCTCAAACGTTTTGCCAACCACCTGGGAGTTGAACTGGAAATTCGGATTATACCCGACGTGAATGCCATGTTTGACCTGCTCAACAAAGGAGAAGGAGATATCATTGCCTGCAATTTGGCTATCACAAAGGACAGGTTGCGGCTTGCGCGATTCAGCGAACCGTACAATTTTACGAGACAAGTGCTGGTGCAAAGAAATCCGGAAGGATACGAAACGATGAACCTCGATGAACTCAACAAAAAGATCGTAACCGGTCCAATTGACCTGATTGGAAAAAAGGTTTACGTAAACAAATCATCTTCCTTTTTCAGCAGGCTCAAGAACCTGCAAAACGAAATCGGTGGCGACATCGAAATCGTACCCGTACCGGGATATATCGACACCGAAAAGCTTATTAAAAAAGTCGCAGCCGGCGACATTGACTTTACGGTTGCCGACGACAACATTGCCCGGTTGAATGCCACTTATTATCCCGATCTCGACATCTCGGTACAGCTCAGTTTTCCCCAACAAATTGCATGGGCCATGCGACAGAACAGTCCTGATTTGCTAACAGCCGTGAATGAATGGTTTGAAGAGGATCGGAAAAAATCTGTACACGCATACATTTACAGCAAGTATTTCAAAGCTTCCAAAGAGCAATGGGACAGGTTTAATAGCGAATATTCTTCCCTGAAGGGAAATAGAATTTCTGATTACGATGAAATTCTGAAAGAATACAGCAAAATTATTGATTGGGACTGGCGCCTTTTGGCCGCTCAGATGTATCAGGAAAGCAAATTTCAGGAAGATGCAAGGTCATGGGCCGGGGCTTTTGGTTTAATGCAATTTATGCCTGCGACAGCGGCTGTTTATGGCATTGATACCTCATCGTCTCCCGAGGCACATATCCGGGCCGCCATTCTTTACATCAGCTGGCTCGACGATTACTGGAAAGAACGCGTATTCGATCCGGAACAGCGAGTGCACTTCATTCTCGCATCATACAATGTCGGGCTTGGGCACGTAACAGACGCCTCAAACCTTGCCCTGTCGCTTGGTTACAATCCGCAAAAATGGGAAGCCCATGTTGCGGAGTGCATTTTGCTCAAATCACAAAGCGAATTTTATCAGGCCGATGTCGTGAAATACGGCTACTGTCGCGGGGAAGAACCGTACCAATACGTCAAAAAAATCCTTGCCCAATACGAACATTATAAGCGGGTGATCAGCTAAGACCAATATCCGAGGGATCGAATAATTTTTCCACCAAATCATCAAAATCCAACGGTCTCGTATAGTTTCTGTCCGAATAAACATTGGCCATCAGCTTGAGGTAAGCTATCTCTCCATCGTAGCTATACCACTCTATCAGTACATTGCCGTAAAGTTGATCGACGGGCACCTCCTGATTTCTCATTAGATTGGGCTTTAAATAGTGTCTTTCAATACATTCAATTCCTCTTGGCTTCTCGTCATACTTTCGGTCGCTGGTGTAGAGCTGGTAATTCTGTTCCAGCACTTTTTCACGAAAGTAATCGAATAAAAAAACAAAATGTTCGTTAGGAATTCCGGATAATTGATTGAAATAAAACCCATTGGACTGCGCACTTCGATAGGAGAAAAAGCCCATTTCCGGAATATTTCCCTCGATTTTTGCCTGAGCAAAATGCATATTTAGATATTCAAGTGCTTCGCGAAATTTCACGGAGCTTTTCCACACTTCATATTTTTCCAAAAAGGCCCCATTGCGCACGATGGCCTCACTCACGAAAGGCTGATTCGATGCTCCTTCATCTTTTCCGAATATTTTCTGATAAATCTGCTGAAAAAAATCTGCTGACATAATTCCAATTTTGAAAACTTAATTTTGGGCATGAATACAGCTGAACATGAACTGCAAATTACCAAAAAAGCGCGATACTATACCTATGGCAACGATATAACCAGTGCCAGGTACATTTGGTTCGCCTGCCATGGATATGGACAATTGGGAAAATATTTTGTCAATAATTTCCGCGGACTCGATCCAGACCTGCACTTCGTTATAGCTCCGGAAGGCTTGCATCGGTTTTACCTCGATGGTTTTTCCGGTCGGGTTGGCGCCACATGGATGACCAAAGAAGCCCGTCTGGATGACATCGAAGACTACGTGCGTTTTCTGGATTTGGTATTTGAGCACAGCGGCGCTTCCGCGAAAAATACGGAGCAACAAATCGTCGCCTTTGGTTTTTCTCAAGGTGTCGCAACGATCTCACGATGGATCACGATGGGTGCGTATCAACCGGATATTGCGGTTTTCTGGGCAGGTTCATTTCCACCCGATCTCGAGCCGGTCCGAGCCACAAAGGCATTTCAAAATATCCACACCATCTACACCTCCGGAGCGGATGACCCCTTTGTCACGCAAGAAAATATAAAAGAAACCAAAAAACAGCTGTCTGCCCTCGCTATCGATCCCGCCTGGCACCGGTTTTCCGGTGCACACGTTATTCCGCAAGATGCGCTACAGGAGGTTGTGAATTTATTCTCACAGAAATAAGACAAAAAAACCGGACTTTCTGAAATCAATGATTCGATTTCAAAAAGTCCGGCTGGCTGTTTCAAAAAAAATTATCTACTCAGAACAAATCTTCCGGTTTCTTTTTTGGCACCAGCCAAAATTTCTACCATATACATGCCCGGAATAAGATGACCCATATCCATTTGGATATCGGTATTGCCTTCGCGTACCAAGCGGTTTTCGGCGTGCACCAAACGACCCATGAGATCATAGATGCGCAGATCCACTTTCCCATCCATTGCGGATAGATAAGACAATTGAATGCTCCCTGTTGTCGGATTGGGATACATCAAAAGAGAAGTTTCACCAAAAGCAGACTTGGCATTCGATGACCAGAAAAAGGTTGAAAATGGAGTCCAGGGACCAGCAATAGGTGGATTTAATGAACACCCACAACGCACCCGCCATCTGTAATTTTGACCAGACAGTGGCAATTGGCTTGCTGGCACAAAAAACGTGGATAAATCATTTTGAATAACCTGAAATTGCTGCAAAGCAGAAGAACTGCTAAGTCCGCCCTCTATCTGACATCCGAGGGATCCAGGAATTGGGTTCCATGACAAGACCACTCCATTTGCCTGCACCGAAGACGTCAAGCCAGTAACCTGGGGATAGGGCGTTGTGCATGGCACCGTGGGATCATCCTCTTCCACACAGAAAGTCTGCACAGCCTGAGAACCGAAATTAGCGA